>JBCBIX010000003.1:0-70126 GCA_038523965.1 Bacteroidota bacterium | reverse complement strand
GTCTAAACATCAGCAAGCGATAGCTGAACGAATATTGCTTGAAGTGAAGACGCGGCTCGACATTATGAACAGCATAGGGTTATCCTACCTCACGTTAGACAGACAAGCATCCACTCTAAGCGGTGGGGAGACGCAGCGGATTAACCTCACGCGTACCTTAGGAAGTAATTTGACCAGTTCGCTTTACATCCTGGATGAACCCTCTATCGGACTTCATCCTCAGGATACCGATAAGTTGGTCAAGGTATTAAAGGACTTGCGCGACTTAGGAAATACTGTTGTGGTTGTAGAACACGAGGAGGAGGTCATCATGAATGCTGACTTTCTCGTGGATGTAGGACCAAACGCAGGCATACATGGAGGGAATATCGTCTATGCTGGGCCCTATCAACAGCTTCAGAAAAAAGGGAAGGGCAGCCTGACTCGAGACTATCTATCCGGTAAGAAGGCGATTGAGTTGCCCGCTCAACGACGGACATCTGCCAATCATATCAGCATTATCAATGCGACACAGCATAACCTGAGAGGTGTCGATGCAACCTTTCCTCTGCACAGTATGACTGTTGTTACAGGGGTCAGTGGATCAGGCAAAACATCGCTTGTCAAGCACATCTTATATCCCGCCCTTCTCAAAGAACTGCAGATCAGCCACCCATCAAGTATCGGGAAACACGGAAGTCTGGCAGGAGATCTGACGATGGTGAAGGGAATCGAAATGGTCAATCAACAGCCCATAGGGCGTTCGTCTCGATCAAATCCTGTCACTTATGTGAAGGCATATGATGACATCCGTAAGCTCATGGTTAAACAACCCTTGAGTAAGATAAGAGGCTATAAGCCCAAGCATTTTTCATTTAATACCGAAGGTGGACGTTGTGATACTTGTCAAGGCGAGGGTTACATCACCATCGAGATGCAATTCTTAGCGGATGTCAAACTGGTTTGTGAGGATTGCAATGGGAAGCGCTTCAAAAAAGAGATCCTCGAAGTCACCTATAACGGGCTTAACATCTTTGAGATCTTAGAACTAAGTGTCGAGGAGAGCATCACTTTTTTCGAGAAAGAAAAGGCCATCGTGAAGAAGCTTACACCTCTGCTGGATGTAGGGCTGGGCTATGTCAAGTTGGGACAGGCCTCGAGTACGCTATCTGGAGGCGAAGCACAACGGGTAAAACTGGCATCATTCCTGATCAAAGAGGGGAAAGGAGACCATACCCTTTTCATATTTGACGAACCGACAACGGGTCTTCACTTTGATGATATAAACAAGCTTATGACTGCCTTTCAGGCCTTAGTAGAGCAAGGAAACACTGTGGTTATCGTGGAACATAACCTGGATGTGATCAAGAGCGCTGATTGGATTATCGACTTAGGCCCTGAAGGAGGTGAGAATGGTGGCCACCTTATGTATCAAGGTCCTCCAGAAGGACTGCTTGATGTGGAGGAATCGGCGACAGCGTCTTATCTAAAAGCAAAGTTAGACGTGTAGGACACTCGACTCCCTCACGATGATTCGAGTACTCATCGTCACCTGCTCGCGATGCTTCGCATCTTTCATGGTGGCTTGGAGTGCGGATTTAGCCCGTTCACCAAGCTCAAGACCGTCTTGGGCGATGGAAGTCAACTTGGGATCCAAAATGTCACTTACCTCACTGTTGCTGTAGCCGACTATGGCTATGTCTTGAGGGATATCGAGTTGCTGGTGCTTAGCGAAGGCATAGATGCCTGCTGCTAAATGATCAGTGATTGTAAAGACCGCGGTAGGTGGGCTTTTCATTGTCCACAGTTCACGACACTCATCGTACGCTTCATTTTTAGAGGCTGTTGGGCAGATGCGTACATGCGAAGGGTCTGGTGATAGATTATGTTCCTCAAGTGCTTGGAGATAACCCGCATATCGAGCATTAGAAATAGAGCATTTCTCGTCACCTCTGAATATGGCAATGTTCGTGTGTCCCTGCTCGATGAGGTGTGTGGTGGCCAAATGGCCTCCATATTGGTCGTCATATCTAATGTGAGATCCATTAAAATCAGGGAATGTGCGATCCACCAATATGACATGAATATTCCTGCGCTGTAACTCACGCACATTAGCTTCTGATGCCTGATCTCTGGACGGGATGAAGATGACTCCGCTAACGTGGTGGTCAGTGTAATTATCTATGATTTCACGTTCCTTATTTGGTAAATGATTACTCTCGCCGGTGATGATGAGGTAGTCATCCATGATGGCAGAGTTGATGATGCCCTTGACGATAGTCGAGTAGAAATAATGGTCGACTTGAGGGATGATCAAGCCGATAAGTTTGTTGAAAGTGCTTTTGCGGAGCGATCTTGCTACTGTGTTGGGTTTATACTCCATCAACTGTGCAACCTCCTGAACACGACGTTTCATTTCAGGACTGATATCTCCTTTGTCATTGAGCGCTCGAGAGACCGTCGTGACGGATACATTTAGGGCTTTTGCCAGATCTCTAAGTGTTGCACGTTTCTTTAGCATAACCTTCACAAGATATCCACATAATCGATTGCGGCAACGATAAAGTTGTATTCAATACCCAGCCTTCACGGTATCCTGTGCGTTTCGCTCATTACAAAACTGTTAAGTTTGACCGCCTCAGATACACCTCTGAGGTGTTGAGTTTTTGTAAGAATTTTTAACAAATTAGAAGACGTATGAAAAAACTACACTCTGTGGTCGTACTCACCTGTGCGCTATTTTGCTTGACTGCCATCACAGCATTCGCTCAGGTTACGATCTCTGGGACCGTCACCGACGCTGACGGAGAGCCCTTGATCGGGGCTAACGTCCTGGAACAAGGGACATCTAATGGTACAATTACCGACATAGACGGTACGTACAGCATTTCTGTAGCCGAGGGTGCTACTGTTATCTTTTCATTCACCGGTTTTACTGCAACGAACTACACGGCTAACTCGAGTGGCACTGTAGACATCACTCTGGACGCCGGAGAATTGCTCGACGAGGTCGTTGTTACCGGTTATGGTACACAGAAGGCTAAGGAAGTTACTTCGGCTGTGACATCCGTAAGTGCCAAAGAATTCAACAAAGGACCAATTAATGATCCTGCGCAGCTACTACAAGGAAAAGTAGCGGGCTTGCAGATCTACAATCGCGGTGGCGATCCAAACAGTTCAAGTACGATTCGCCTTCGTGGTTTATCTACTATCGGTGCTAATGCACAGCCATTAGTCGTGGTAGACGGTGTGATCGGCGCTTCACTTGACAACGTGGATCCAAATGATATCGCTGAGATCAACGTATTGAAAGATGGTTCAGCAGCCGCCATCTATGGCTCTCGCGGATCTTCTGGTGTAATTCTCGTTACTACGAAGAGTGGTAAGGTGAGTGACAAAACTGAGATCACATACAACGGCCAGTTCGCACTCTCACAACCATTCAATGGTATCCAAGTGATGACTCCTCAAGAGTTCATCGCAAATGGCGGAACTGACTTAGGAAGTCAAACAGATTGGTTAGGAGAGGTTACTCAAAACGGATTTAGCAATCTCCACAACTTCGCTATCTCAGGTGGTGCGGGTCAGACAACTTATCGTGCATCTGCCAACCTAAGACAAGTAGACGGAATTCTTAAGAATTCGGGCTTTGACCAGTTCAATGGACGTCTGAACGTCAGCACAAGAGCGATGGATGATAAGCTTCGCATCAATTTCAACACTTCATTCACAGAACGTGATGCACAGTTTGGATTTGGTGAAGCACTTCGATATGGACTAATCTATAATCCTACCGCACCAATCAATGGAGCTGATGCACCATTTGCATTTGCTTCTGAGCAGTTTGGCGGCTTCTTTGAAACGCTTGGATTGTTCGACAGCTTCAACCCAGTCTCAATTGTCCAGCAGAATCGCAATGACGGAAAGAGAATAGAATTTAACTACGGCGCCACTCTTGATTACAGTGTCACAGATAATCTATCAGTAACTGGTAGAGTAGCTCAGCAGAATATCACTATCGATAATCAGGAGTACTATCCAACAACGTCACTCTTTAGAGGAGGTGCAGATTCTCCTATCCGAAAGGGTTCCGCGAGATTCTATGATCAGAATACATCTTTTGACTTGTATGAGATCTATGGAAGCTACTTAGGTGGAAGTGATTTAGTTGACTACACAATTACTGCAGGTTACTCTTACCAGCAGAACAACTTCACAGATAACTTTTTCTCGATTGGAGACTTCCCAAATAATGATTTGGACTTTTCTAATTCGATCGAAGTTGCTCAAGATCTTCAAGAAGCTGGTCGTATCGAGGCGAACAGTAATGCGTCTCCTGATGAGAAGATCATTGCCTTCTTTGGACGGGCTAATTTGACTTTTGATGATGCGATTTTTGTCAATGCATCTTTGAGAAGAGAAGGATCTACCAAGCTTGGTGCAGATAACAGATGGGGTCTTTTCCCAGCATTTGGAGTTGGTGCAGATTTGAACAAATACCTAAACCTCGGCGGAGTTGATCTTTTCAAGGTGAGATTGGGATACGGTGTGACAGGTGCACTACCAGTAGAATCAGGTTTGTCGCAAGAGATTAGACAGATCAACAATGATGCAACGGGTGGAGTCACAACTACACTTCTGAGAGCGGCGAATCCTGATCTGAAGTGGGAGGAGAAAGCAGAATTGAATCTTGGATTTGAATTTGCATCTGGGAAGTTTAGTGGAACCTTGGATTTATACAATCGTGATATCACAGACTTCATCATCGAGAGAGATGTCGATGTATCTGTATTCGGTGTAGATCGCAGAGTCGAGAATGCCGGAGAGATTAACACTCAGGGTGTTGAATTAGGATTGAACTACGATGTACTCGGATCAGAAGACCTCAGCTGGACGACAGGGGTCGTATTATCTACATACAAGACTACACTTGAGGAGTTCGTAATCGAGCGTGATGTTATCGCTAACCTTGGATCGCCAGGACAGAATGCAACAGATGTCATCTTAGTCGAGGAAGGAAGAGAGATCGGTACGATTTGGGGGCCAGTCTTCGAAGGAGTTGCTGATGATGGTTCTGCCATCTTAGCAGATATTAATGGAGACGGCCAGCTTATCACTGGACAAGATCAAGCTCTTGCTGAGGACGGTGACTTTACTGAGTTAGGTAATGGTATTCCAGATCTTGAGCTTGGATGGACGAACCAGTTGAACATCGGTGACTGGACTGTGAATGCTTTCTTTAGAGGAGCATTCGGACACAGTTTGGTCAATACCTTCCGAGCGTTCTACGAGCCAAACATTGCATCACAGTCTTCTTATAACTACGTGAATAGTTCACTGAGAGAGGAGAATCTCACCTCTGCGCGCTTTAGCTCGCTATATGTAGAGAAGGCCGACTTCTTCAAACTTGACAACTTAACCATTGCCAGATCGTTTGATATCCCTGGTAATGCGTTTAATTCAATAGGATTATCCCTTAATGTTCGTAATGCCTTTGTAATTACTGGTTACACGGGTACGGATCCAGAACCAGCTCTTACTGACCGTGGTGCAGCAAGTAATGGAGACCGTCGATCAGTCAGTGGTAATCCTTTAGCACCGGGCCTCGACAGACGAAACAGCTATTTCGCATCACGCGAATTCACTTTTGGCGTTAACCTTAATTTCTAATTACCTAAACAAGAAACAATGTTGAATCGAACATCAATTCTACTTGCTTCTCTCTTGTCAGTGCTGTTGGTCATCTCCTGTACAGACTTAGACGAGAACTTAGTAGGTGAAGTAACAAATGACATTTCTATCGATGGTATCTCTGTCGGTGGTGATGCAGAAGGTGGTGGACCTCTATCATCAGCCTTCGGTGCGCTTCGTAGCGCAGGATCTGCTAATCATGGCAGCTATTATTCCGTTCAAGAATTGACCACAGACGAGATGGTCATCGGAGCGAAAGGTGGAGACTGGTTTGATGGAGGAATCCTGATCCAGTTACACAGACACACCTACGATGCTACCCATGGCTTCCTCAACAATGCGTGGACCGGTCAGTATGGTGCCATTAACACGTGTAACGAGCTTTTAGAGTCTGGTTTGGATGCTAACGGAACAGCTCAAATTCGTGCTCTCCGTGCATACTATTACTGGAGACTCATGGACCTCTTTGGTAATGTGAAAATTATCACAGTACCAGGAGTGGATGCACCGCAGGCTAATCGTGCGGATGTATTTGCTTTTGTTGAGTCCGAACTTCTTGGTGCTCTTGGCATCTCAGAAGTTTCTGCAGGAATGGATCTCAGTGGTAGCGCTCTCGGAACAGAGACCAATGAGTACCGAATGAACGTATACGGTGCGATGGGAATACTCGCCCGAGTTTATCTTAATGCTGAAGTGTATACAGGAACTCCAATGTATGACAAGGCAGATATTGCGGCATCATACATCATTGATAGCGGTGTATACCAACTTTGCGGTGATGGATGTAGTGTCCAGAACTTAGGTAAGCGCCCTGCAGTCGATAGTGATCCGGATAACCTAATCGGATATGCAGCAGTCTTTGCACCCAACAATCAGGGAAATCCAGAAAATATCTTTACTGTAGAGTACGACGAGGTCAATGCAACAGGTATGAACTTCTCGCAAATGAACCTACACTACTCTTCGCAGTTCACGTATAATCTCGACCAGCAGCCTTGGAATGGATATGCCACGTTGGAGGAGTTTTATAACTCTTACGATGCTAATGATATCCGTCGTCAGAATAATTTCCTCGCTGGACCGCAGACAGACTTTGGTGGATCTGCTATCCTCGACTTTGCAGCGGATGATGGAGACATTGTCCTGAACTACACTCCTTCTTTGAATGAATTGACACCTAATTACTTGCGTGAGGCGGGTGCTCGACCAGCTAAGTTCTCCTACAAGCTGTTAGGTCGTTCAGATATGGATAATGACTACCCTATC
Organism: Bacteroidota bacterium; assembly: GCA_038523965.1. GTDB lineage: Bacteria > Bacteroidota > Bacteroidia > Chitinophagales > Saprospiraceae > JAJRXG01. Next base: position 63,190 of record JBCBIX010000003.1, on the reverse strand, counting down.
GTACGACTTGGTGATGTTTATCTCATGAGAGCAGAGGCACGTGCACGTGCGGCGGGTAACTGGGATCTTGCAGTTCCAGATGTTAACTTACTCCGAGCAAGAGCGGGAGTCGCTGCCTACAGCTCACTTGATGCTGAAGAGTTCTTAGCTGAGCGTGGACGTGAAATGTTCGCAGAGAGTTCGCGAAGAACAGATCTTATCAGATTTGGTAAGTACAACGATGCCTGGTGGGAGAAGCCAGTCTCTCCTGACTACGTGAATATCTTCCCGATTCCGTTTGATCAGATTCAGGCGAGTGATGGAACATTAACGCAAAATCCAGATTACTAAGTCAAGGATCTTATGATATACAGGGGCCAGACCTTCGGGTTTTGGCCCCTTTTTTATGCCTATGTGGAGAGCAGGTTTCGCACTCATTGTGCTGTCATTATCAGTTATGTCTTGTACTGAACAAGACCCCTCCTTACTGTTCTCTTTGAGAACGAACACTGGCATCGATTTTAACAATCAACTTACCCCAACAAAAGAGCTCAACCCCTATACGTACCGAAACTTTTACAACGGGGCTGGGGTAGGGATCGGTGACTTTGACAATGACGGATTACAGGACCTCATTTTCACTGGTAATCAAGTTGATAACAAGATCTATCGAAACTTAGGGTCGTTGACATTTGAGGATCGTACCTCAGACAGTGGGATCGCTGCCAGTGGGAGTTGGTCTACTGGAGTCAGTGTTATAGATATCAATGGTGATGGCCTGCAAGATGTGTATATCTGTAAAGCGGGTCCACCTAATACACCTTACCGCAAGAATCAACTCTGGATTAATCAAGGCGACTTTGTCTTTGTAGATGAGGCATCGGAGTATGGTTTGGACTTTGAGGGCCTCTCGATTCACGCGTTGTTCTTTGATTATGATCGAGACGGCGACTTAGACTGCTATCTTTTGAATAATTCTCTACAGTCTGTCGGAGGCTTTGATATTATTCCGGGTGCACGAGAGCAGCCCTCAAATAGTGGGAACAAACTCCTCCGTAATGATCAAGGGAGTTTTATCGATGTCTCGACTGATATGGGCATTTACACGAGTGCGATTGGTTTTGGGCTAAGTGCAGTAGCTACTGATGTCAATGATGATGGCTGGGTAGACCTCTATGTAGCGAATGACTTCTTTGAGCGAGATTATTATTATGAGAACCAGGAAGGAAGAACGTTTCAAGAACGTGGGGAGGAGTTGTTCGCAAGTATGCCCGCGGGGTCAATGGGTATGGATGCTGCCGATATTGATAATGATGGGAACATCGATTTATATACCGTAGAGATGGCTCCAGCGACGATGGCACGTCGCAAGACAAAGGCGACCTATGAGTCATGGGACAAGCATCAGCGGATGATTCGCCAAGGCTACGGTCATCAGTACCCCAGAAACGCACTCCAAGTTCAAAGGGACAACCGGTTTTATGAGATCGGTAGGCAGGCAGGAGTGGAGGCCACGGAATGGAGCTGGGCGTCACTGTTATTTGACATGGATAACGATGGGGATAAGGACTTATTCGTGAGTAATGGTATCGGGAGGGATCTTCTGGATCGCGACTATCTGACCTATGTCGCTAATGAAGAAATCACGCAGTCTGCTAATGCCTCTAATATTGGAGAGACATTGCGGAAGTTAATTGAACTAATGCCATCACAACGAGTGGATAATCACTTCTTTTTGAGATCTGAAGAGGGTCAATATGAGACTTGGGAATCAGAATTGGCGCCAACGTTTAGCAATGCATCTGCATATGGAGACCTCGATAATGATGGTGACCTTGATCTGGTTGTTTCCAATGTTGATGACCGGGCATTCATCTTAGAAAATCATAGTGAGCTGGACTTTATTCAGATTGAGCTGGCTCCAAGTGAATCAATGCGGATCGTAGAGGGCGCCAAGGTGACGGTCTGGTCAGATGCGGGGCAACAAGTCCAAGAGATGATGCCTTATAGAGGCTTTCAGAGTTCGGTAGATCGGAGATTGACCTTTGGTCTCGGCAGATCAAGCACGAATGATGTAGCAGTTTCAGTGAGATGGCCAAATGGTGATGTCAACCGCTACGAAGATCTTGCGATCAACCAGATGCATAGACTTGTACCTGTTGCGGAGTCCGCTCAGGTTACCATGGAAAAAACGCAAAACAGAGACGATCTAAGAAAAGTGCATTTCTCGATTCGAGAAGGAATGCTGTTAGATACCAAGGGGACGCAAGCACCACTTTTCAATGAGTTCAATAAAGAGCCGCTCCTGCCATCGATGCTCCCAGCAACAGGAAGAATATTGAGGTTTTTGGACATCGATGGGAATGGGAAAAGGGACCTTTTCATTGGCGGCAAGAGAGGTGTAAGCGATCGCGTCATAATGGACTATGGAGGTATGGACGATATGAATGACTATGTCAGTCTTCCAGCTTCGGAACGCGGGACCACCACAGATATCGCCTTTTTGGATTACGACAATGATGGTGATACAGACGTATATGTGGCCCGAGGGGGCAGGTATTACTCGAGATATTCGACGGATCTCGATGACGTGATTTATGAGAATGTCGAAGGGAAGTTGGTTCCTGCATTAGACCGCATCATATCATTTGATGAGCGCTTTATGACTGGTAGTGTTTTACCAATGGATGTAAATGGAGATGGCTTCGACGATCTCATCATCGGTGAACGAATGAATTCTACCACTTATGGGCAGACATGTCTACTTCATGTCTACATGAATGAGGCTGGAGCGGGATTCAAAGAGGTACAACGCGAAGTGATTCGGAGTACTACAGATCTTGTAGCTTTTGACATGGATCAGGATGGAAGTGATGAGGTAGTTTTGGCAGGAGAGTGGCAGGAACTGCGCGTATATGAAGTTTCAGGTGGTCGATTAGAATACGCTGAGTCGTTGTCTGAGCGACTTTCGGGTACCGGTCTATGGTCAGAACTTCGCGCTTCGGATATCGATGGTGATGGGGACGAAGATCTTGTGGCTCTTGGTCATGGACGCAATGGGATCTGTCAGAAGGGGGCTCGACTTTATGTAGCTGACATCGATGGCAATGGTACTTATGAACAGTTTGTAGCGAGGCAAGAGAATGGAATCTACTATCCCATTCTCGATTTTGATGATTTGACATCGCGGGTTCCATCTGTACGGAAGGTCTACCCGACATATGACGCTTATAGCAAGGCGAGTATGGATGATCTACTTCAGGGGCTTCCGTCGTCCGCCTGGTTCTCTACAGAAATTACTGAACCAAACTCTGGCATCTTCATCAATCAAGAAGGAGAGTATACATTCCGGCCGATGCCACCCGAATTGCAGTGGTCGTCTCATCATGCGCTTTGCATAGACGATGTGAACCAAGACGGTGTCTTGGATTTGTTAATAGGGGGGAATCATGACTTGTATAAGCCACAATATGGTCGTGACGATGCCTCATATGGATGGTTGATCCAAGGCAATCTAACTGGAGGAGAATATCAGTTTGGTGATTTATCCTCACTGGGAATCAGTGGGGAAATTCGCAGTATAGAGAAAGTCGATACTAATCAGTATTTGATCACAACAACGACGGACCAACTTTTTTCTATTCAGTCACAATTAATGGACTAATGAATCGAATTTTCTGGATGATGGTGATCTGTTCGATGGTCGCATGTCGCTCAGATTACGAGCGGTATGTATTGAGAGAGCAGCAGGCTACTGAGCGGGTCACTGAGCTACTTTTCGATCTGCACATCGGACAGTCCCAAAAGGACTTTTATGCCACGTGCTGGGAGCTTAACAAACAGGAGATCATCAGTCACGGTCCCAACAATCAATTTGCCCAGTATCAGATACCAGCAGAAGAATTGCCAGGATTTGATCAATCCATGAGGATGCTGTTCTACGGTATTTTTGACCAAGAAGGAACCATGCAGGGTATGGACATACGGTTTAGTTGTCCTAATTGGTCACCCTGGAACAAAGCTCTACAGGCGAAAGCACTTGCTGCTCATGTACAGGATTACTTCATGCACTTGTATGGTGGCAATGACTTCATCACTATTGACATAGATGATAAGGACGTCAAGGGCTATGTCAAAATTGATGCAAATCGGCATATCCTCGTTTATCCAAAGGATGCACAGCAGGTAGTTGCAAAGATTGAAGACATGGCTCATCGTCTAAATAAGAACTCGTAATGCGGCATCTCTTCATCGCTATAATCTGCTTGACTATGCTGAGATGTGCGCCGGAGTCTACAGGTGCAGGGCCGTTTGATCTTCTTGACAATGAGAAAGCGGGCATCGACTTTATCAATCAGCTAACCTATTCCCGTGATTTCAATGTCTATAAGTATCGCAACTATTACAATGGAGGGGGAGTAGCGCTGGGAGATGTGAATAACGATGGGCTGACTGATATCTATTTCACATCCAACTTAGATTCTAATCGACTATATCTTAATCGTGGAGATCTAAGATTCGAGGACGTAACCCTCCAGGCGGGCGTCAGCGGCTCGCGATACTGGTCTACTGGTGTCACGATGGTAGATATAAATGCGGATGGCTTTTTGGATATCTACGTCTGCAATTCTGGAGACATCCAGGGTGACAATAAGGAAAATGAACTTTTCATCAATAATGGTGATCTCACCTTCACGGAGACGGCCGCTGATTATGGTCTGAATGATGGTGGCTTCTCGACTCATGCCTTATTCTTCGACTATGATAAGGATGAGGACTTAGATGTCTATCTACTCAACAATTCTTATCGCGCCATTGGTAGTTTCAACCTGCGACAAGATCAGCGCCCAATCCGTGATGAAAAGGGCGGAGACAAACTTCTCCGCAACGATGATGGTGTCTTTGTAGATGTCAGTGAGTCCGCAGGTATTTATGGGAGTGAGATTGGTTTTGGACTTGGTATCTCATGCGCAGATGTGAATAATGATGGCTGGGATGACCTGTATATTTCCAATGACTTCTTTGAGCGTGACTATCTATATCTCAATAATCAAGATGGAACCTTTAGTGAAGAACTGAGTGATCGTATTAGATCGATCAGCGGAGCGAGTATGGGAGCAGATATCGCTGACTATGATAATGATGGCCACTACGACCTTTTTGTAACAGAGATGCTACCCTCCGATCCGCAACGTCTCAAGTCCGTGACCACATTCGAAGACTGGAACAAGTACCAGTACAATGTATCCACAGGCTATCATCATCAGTTCACGCGTAATACCCTCCAGTACAACAATGGAGATGGCACCTACAGCGAGATAGGCCGGCTGGCTGGAGTTGAAGCATCCGACTGGAGTTGGGGGGCACTTTTCTTTGATATGGATAATGATACACGTCAGGACTTATTCATCGCTAATGGCATTTACCAAGATCTGACCGACCAAGACTACTTGCAGTACGTAGCCAATGAGGAAGTGATGAAATCTATCATTCTCGAAGATGGAGTCAACTATGAGGCGCTAATTGATATCATTCCGTCAAACCCCTTGCCCAACCATTTTTATTCGAACAGAGGGGACCTCACATTCGAGCGTATTCACGGAGGGGATATCGATGAGCCAAGTTTCTCAAATGGGGCAGCGTACGGAGACCTGGACAATGATGGTGACCTCGATCTCATCGTGAATAACGTCAACATGCCACCTTTCCTTTATATCAATCGTACAGACACCAAAGCGAACTTTATTCAGATCCAATTAGAACAAGAAGGAGATAATCGGGATGCCCTTGGCGCAGAGATCACAGTTACCTTATCCGACGATAGGCAGATTAAACGGTTTGTCCAGCCAGCCCGAGGGTTCCAATCCAGTAGCGAGCAAAAAGTGACCATTGGCCTCGGCAGTGAGGAGCGCGTATCTGTGGAAGTGAGATGGCCTGATGGGACTCGCACTCGCCTCCACGATCAGACTTCTAATGAGTTGTTGACGATCAGGAAGGAACAAGTCATAGCTTCTGAACAGGAGGATGCGACGACTGAGTCGATTTTCACGAAGGTAGATGAGTATCCATATCATCATGTTGAGAACACCTTTAGTGATTTTAACCGTGAGCGGCTCCTATATGAGATGCGTAGCCAGAGAAGTCCGAAGCTTGCACCTCTCTCAGCTGATCACATAGTTATCACAGGAGCCAAGGGTGCCGAATCTGTTGTCATGGATCAAAAAGCAGCCCATCAGACGCTTAACAATCCCTTAGAGTCTAATGCTGAAGAACATACGGCAATCGCAGTGGCGGATTTTAATGGAGATGGAGTGGAGGATGTCTATCTCGGTAGTGGTGGAGTAGATGTGAGCCCGTATTCGACGAGCCTTTATGATCAATTATTTTTTGGAGATCGTGATGGGAGTTTTCGACGATCAGATCAGCTATTACCGAGTGCAACTCGGAAGATCAGCACCTCTGTAGCGCTGGCGCTGGATATGGATGAGGATGGTGATCAGGACCTATTTGTAGGAGAGCGAGTTCGTATCGGGCGATATGGAGAAGCTTGTGATGGATTCATTTTAGAGAACGATGGAAGAGGAAACTTTACTGATGTGACATCGATTGTCGCTCCACAACTCAAGGGAGTTGGGATGATTAGTGACGCTGCGTGGGTAGACCTTGACGCCGATGGACAGAATGAGCTGGTCATCGTAGGTGAGTTCATGGGTCTTGAGATCTTTTCGAATATAGATGGTCGGTACATAAAACAGGACCACTCCCTGCGAGAGCAGACGACAGGCTGGTATTACAGCCTTCATGTTTCCGACTTAGACGATGATGGGCTGCCAGAGATCATAATGGGTAATCATGGCTTGAACAGTAGGTTTCGAGCATCTGATGAGACACCGATCCGGTTGTACTATTCAGATTTTGATCAAAATGGAGTACCTGAAGGCATAGTCACATACACTGGTGAGGACGGCGAGGACTATCCCTATGCCTTGCTTAATGGGATGATCGATCAGTTGAAGATGATCAAGAAGCGATTCCCTGACTTTCAATCTTACAAAGACGCACGGCTAAAGGACATCTTCACAACAGAAGAGCTGGCATCAGCACGGATACTTCAGGCAGTCGAACTCCGTACTCTTCTACTACAGAACAAAGGTGATTTTGAGTTTCGATCTATGGAGCTGCCCTTACACGCTCAGTTTGCGCCAATGTTCGCTATCGAGACCTTTGACTATGACCGCGATGGAGACCTCGACATAGTCATGGGGGGGAATCAATACGCTGTCAAACCCGAAGCTGGTCCTTATGACGCATCGCATGGTGTACTTCTGCGAAACGATGGAGCATCATTCACCTATGTAGAGCCTTCATCAGTAGGACTGGACATGACGGGGCAGATTCGTGATCTCATGGTGTTGCGTAACAAGCTTTTCATTGCGAAGAATGATGACCAACTCCATGTCTATGAGTACTAAGACTCCAAAGCTATGGCTATCTACAGCTCTCTTGATAGTAGGAGTAACCTCTTGTCAGAAGTCTACTGAATCAAGTGAAATCACATCCACTCTTTTCGCTGAGCTTTCTCCTGAGCAGTCAGGCATCACCTTCGCAAATGACATCATACCAACCGAGGATCAAAACATCATTGATTACCTGTATTACTATAACGGGGGCGGTGTAGCAGTTGGAGATCTGGACAATGACGGTGATGAAGACTTGGTGCTCACGGCTAATCAAGGATCGAATGCTATTTATCGGAACGAAGGTGGATTGCGTTTTAGAGATGTGACCACTGAGGTCGGTATGGAGATGAGTCGTAGTTGGTCGACGGGAGTGACTATTGACGATATCAATAATGATGGATGGAAGGACATCTACATATGTCAGGTCGCCCCAGTAAGCGATAATGGCACGCAAAACTTGCTTTACTTGAATAATGGCGATGGTACTTTTTCGGAGGTTGGCCAAGAGTTGGGGGTGGACTTCAGCGGCTATTCTACTCAGGCGTCATTTTTCGATTACGATCGAGATGGCGATCTGGACATGTACTTGCTCAATCATTCGATTCACAGCACACGCAGCTACGGTGATATAAAGCGTCGAAGCGAACCTGACGCCCTTTCTGGTGATCGCCTCTATGAGAACCGACTGAATGAATCTGAGGCATCATTTGTCGACGTCACCGCAACATCAGGGATCTACAGTAGTGCCATGGGCTATGGTCTGGGACTTGTGACCTCTGATCTCAACGGTGATGGATGGATAGATATCTATGTGGGTAATGACTTTCATGACAACGATTACTTCTATCTGAATAATCGGGATGGTACCTTCTCAGATGTCACCCAGCTGTGGCTAACTCATTCCAGTCAATTCACCATGGGAGTGGATGCGGCCGATATAGATGGAGACGGTCGTATCGATGTCTATACGACTGATATGAAGCCCCATGAGGCAGAGGTCTATATCTCAGCAGCTAATGAGGATAGTGACCAAGTCGTGGCGATCAAAAAGGACTTTGGGTTTCTCCCACAGTACTCCCGAAATACGATGCAGCTTAATAAAGGGGGCCATCTGATCGATGTGGCCCCAATGACGCAGACCTTTGCGACGGATTGGAGTTGGTCAGGCTTGATACAGGATTTTGATTTGGATGGTGAGTCGGATGTGTTCGTATCCAATGGTATCCTCCGGCGCCCAAATGACTTAGATTATATCAACTTTATAACTGGCGCTGAGAATCAACAGCGAGATGGAGAGTCTGATGTCGACTACGATAGGCGCCTGGCTAATTTGATGCCTTCCAGAGCCTTGTCTAATATTCTCTTTGTCAGCCAAGGCGATCTCAATTATACCCCTGTCCATGAAGCAAAGGTTGGTACACCGGGATTCTCAAATGGTGCTGCTTACGCTGACTTTGATAATGATGGTGATCTCGATCTCATCACCAATAACCTCAATGGACCTGCCACCATCTTAGCGAATCAGGTCGATTCTGGAGTTCACTATCTCGGGATAGAATTGGTTGATGATTCGACCGCCAAGGGTGCCTTCGTTACGTTGTACAGTGGTGATCGCTCATGGGTCCGTGAGTACACTACCACTCGTGGTTATCAGTCAGCTTCTACTCATCGCTTACATTTTGGCATTGGTGAGTCCCTACGGGTCGATTCCATCCTTGTAAAATGGCCTGATGGCAGCAGCCAACTCGTCGATGACCTGGAGGTCGATCAACTGATGACTATCACTAAGGAAGTTGATAAGGGTTCTTCTCCTTTACAAGCCAGCATCGATGGCCCTGAGATACAGGTTTTATCCATCAGGCATGAGGAGAATCCGTATATGAGTTTTCAGCAGGAACCCCTAATGTTAGATAGCTATGACGCCGAGGGACCAGCTACAGTGCTTGATGATTTCGATGGTGATGGCATCCCTGATTTGTTCATGGGTGCAGCGAGAGGTCAGGCGTCGGCCCTTTATCTCGGGACAGAGTTAGGCGGATACACCAAATCTATTCAGCGCGATCTTGCCCGAGACCAGAAGTACGAAGATGTGGATGCGGCTGCTGTTGACTTAGATCAAGATGGTGATCTGGACCTTTATGTTGTCAGTGGAGGTGGAGATCGCAATCAGAATGACCCTCTGCTCGAAGATCGGATATATGTCAATGATGGGAGTGGGACATTGGATCGACTGCAGATCCCACTTCCAAGGACTAATGGAGGCGCGGTAGCCCCGGGGGACTATGATGGCGATGGATATGTAGACTTATTTATCGGGGGGCAAAGCATCCCCGGAGCCTATGGACTGACTCCGATAAGTATGATCCTTCATAACGAACGAGGCCGAGGACTGCGCACGGTATTTCAGGAACGCTTAGGAATGATCTCCGATGCATCCTGGGAAGATGTAGACAGAGATGGCAGGCCGGAGTTGGTGGCAGTTGGGGACTGGATGAGTCCGCGCATCTTGACGTATGAAGGAGACACGACTTTTGTTGATCTATGGGCTTCCTACATGATGAAAGACCTTACTGGTCTGTACAACTGTATTGAAGCTGGGGATATTGATGGAGACGGAAGGTCAGACCTCGTGATAGGTAATCTGGGAGCCAATACCATATTTGGTGATGGTAAGAAGGCTGATCTGACGATGTACCTGGATGATTTTGATGGGAACACTTCGCTCGACCCGCTCGTCTTCCACAATTATTTTGGCCACCCGGTACCTCTATTTACAAAGGCACTACTCGAGTCGCAGGTACCCACAATTAGGAAGCGCTATCCGAGATACAGCGACTGGAGGAGCGTAGATGGGATAACGTCTGTCACGGGCAAGCAGCGCTCTGATATTACAGAGATCAAAAACGCTCAAGAACTGAGATCCATAATCTTGTTAAATCGAACCGATGGTATGACATCAGTGGCTCTACCCATGCCAGCTCAGTTAAGCTCTATCGAGGCCCTTTACTGGGATGAGCAGAGGTCCAGGTTGTATTACTGTGGTAATACATCATCTCTAAACCATGTTGTCGGAGGGCCGAGTGGTTGTTCTGGGGGATATTTTGAAGACTTCAATCCCAAGACAAAGAAGTTCTCCTCTCATACCGCCTTGCCACTGCCTCCGGACGGTGAATATCGATCTATTCATAAGGTGAATGACCGTCAACTTCTCATTACCAGCACTGGAAATCACCAGTACTTAGTAGATATAGATTGAGTCACCTCAGTTAGATCCGATATCCGATGAGAAACGAGATGTTGTAGTTCCGCATGAATTCGATATCAGGAGTTCGATCTACGATGAACTGGCGTCCAGGCTCAAGATCCGGATTCTCATAAAAACTCGTCAATGCCAGTTGATACCTGAAGATCAGGCTGATATGCTCGCCGATGTCGTATCCAAATCCCGCTAAGGCATTGATATCAGTTGATTCGAATTCTGGTGAAATCTCGACCAGAGATGTCCCCTCGACGAATCGCAGTTCTCGCTCTTCAATATTATTCGAGAAGAGTCGGGAAACGGTCCCGCCAACTTCAAAGAATGATCTCGTCTGTTTTCGACTCAAGGCGAGTTTGAGTGTGACAGGTATCTCGACATAGTTAAGCCGTAGGTTACGATCCTTGGGATAGCGTGGGCTTGGATTAGGGCTGAGATGCTGAGTACGTGAACCTTTTTGGCTAAACATCATCCCAACATTGACACCGATAGACGGAGCTAAGAGTGCATTGACTTGAACACCAGCGTTAAGGCCTGTTTGGTCAAATCCCTGGAACAAGTCGCCGTCTATCTGTGACAGATTCACACCCGCCATCGCTTGCAGTTCAAACCCTTTTTTGAACTTAACCCGTCGCTTACGACTGCGTGATTGGCCAGATAGATCTGTAACAATCAGAAGTGCGATAATAAGGAGGGGTATCGTAGATCTCATAAGTCGAAGGTTGTAGCAGATAGGTAGGAACAACGTTCGAATGGGAAAGAACGCGGGCTTCCTTGATAACGAATTACGGCATTCCTACCAACTTGTGAGTCTGGAGGCTCAGTTTCCACAGTGGATTGGCCTTGCACAGCTCAATACAAGTCATAATGTTGTCCTGTTGGTAAGCGTCATCCAGTGGTTGCAAAGAGAAATGTGAGAAGTCCATATTCTCATAGTCCCGGATCGAGATCCCATCTTGGGGATAGACTAATTTTAATTCATCGCCAGATTCAACGACGAGTTTGGCATTGGCTTTTGGGCTGATACAAACCCAATCGATCCCCTTAAGGATGGGTTTCGTGCCATTTGATTCGATCGCCACATAGCAGCCTGAAGCGTGGAATGAATCAAGAAGCTCTTGATCTAACTGGAGCATCGGCTCTCCTCCTGTACACACGATGAACGGTTGATCTTCATGTTCCGAAGACCAGAGACGAACACATTCGTCCACTAAGCCAGCCGCATCGTACTTCCCTCCATGAATGCCATCTGTACCCCAGAAGTTAGTATCGCAGAACTGGCAGATGGCAGTAGACCTATCCTTCTCGAGACCCGACCACAGATTACATCCACTGAATCTGCAAAATATGGCAGGCTGTCCCGTGTGATGGCCTTCACCCTGTATGGTGTAATAGATCTCTTTAATGCTGTACATATCCCCTCTGCGGGTGCAAAGAACAAGGGTTCCCCACTGTCATCCAAATCCCTATCTACGGTACTGATTCGCGCGTATGTTCTCCTGTGCCAGTCGAGCAGTTTCACGGATTCGCCGTAGTCGGGTATCAGGACGCTTGGCACTGTGTATCCACTCTAAGATCCCTCGACGTGTGCTTCTGGGGAATCCATTGAAATGCTCGGTCGCATGCGTGTAAGTGTTTAGTTCTTCTCGAAGGTCATTCGGTAGAATACCTGCTTCTACTTCATCGAGAGCGGTCCATGTACCATTCTTTTTGGCAAGCTCCACCATGGCCATGCCAGATGCATGCATGCGATTTTCAGCGATCAACCGTGTGATTTTGTCCTTATTCACCTTGGACCAGTTACTCTTTGGATTACGAGGACTGAACCTCACCTTGTAGTGATATTCATCTACTTTATTAGGTAGGCTATCGATCCAACCAAAGCATAGTGCGGTATCAATGGCGTCATTGATTCGAAGAGGGATGTGACCTGCTGACTTTTTGGCCAATACTAACCAGATGCTCTCTGCCATGGTGTGATTCGACTCAAGCCACTCACGCCAATATTGTTCGGATGTAGGCTGGATGTGATCGTTAGAATTCACCTGTGACCAATGGTATTAAGAATTGCCATCGGTAGGAAGGGCCGGAGCTTTCCACTTGGTGTAACCGACTGACATGCTGTTGGCCTCACGTATGGCAGCACTGTTTTTGCGCTTGTCATAGACCATTGCGATTGTCATGATAATACTTGTTGCAATAATGATAAAGAGGAGAATGCCCGGATTAAATCCTTCGATCTCAGCCACCTCAGGGATGTTGTAATAGAGTAAGATCGTGATCAGTCCTCGGGGAGCTACATAGAGCTGTGGGATGATGTCCTTGCCGATCGCCAGACGAAGGATTGCAAAACGAATCAAGTAGATCGATAACAGAATCAGTGCACTTACAACGAACACTCTAAAGTTGGCCAGTGAGGCAATACTGATCGTCAATCCAAACACAACAAAAAAGAAGGTCCTAACGACAAATGCGGTTTCCATCGTCACAACGTGGAGGCCTTCGTAGATGTCCTTGGCCTTTTCCATGTTCAGCCATTCACCAAGCGGCCCTTTGAAAAAGAGTTTCATGTTAGCGATGAGTAGTCCGAATACCAGTATGATGATAAGAGAGGAGAGATGCATCTTCTTACCTATGGCATATAGTAACAGCAGTACGGCGATCAGCAAGAACAGCTTGACGTGTGTCTTGATATTCTGAAAGACAAAGACAATGACATAACTCGCTACCAAGGAGATGGCTATGGTCAAGAGGACCTTGAGGCCATACCCAGCGGCACCAGTGGGATGCTCCGGGTCCATCTGTCCTAACAGAAAGTAGAACAGGAGGATGCCGAGAATATCAGAGAAGGTGCTCTCATAGATATGAAACTCCTTCTTGTCATGTTTCAACCCCGTCACACTGGGGATGATGATAGCACTGGAGAGTATGGATAATGGGGTAGCATAGATCCAAGCGGATTGGGTTGTCATGCCTGGTATGAATTCCTCCAGAACCAGTGCCGCCATCCATGTAGATGCCATAAGTCCCACAAGTGCTACGCCAAAGGCAACGCTAATGGGGACTAACTTTTCGCGCTTCAGTTCCAGCTCGAGTGCTGCTTCAAGTACGATCATAATCAGTCCAACAATTCCTAAAATCTCAAGGATCGGGAAGAAATTGAATTGGTGATCACTGAAGGTATCTACCAGTACTTTAAGCGTCATGCCCAGGATGATGAGCATCAAGACAGAAGGGATATTCGTCTTGCGAGCCAACTCTCCAAAGAAGAAAGACAAGATGATGATCACCGATGCTTCGATGATCAGATTGTAAGAACTGAATAAGTCAACAGCAAATGCGATCATATCGAAATGGATTCGGATTGAGGTCTAATGACATAATTCTTTGCTCTCAGTGAGCGCATAAAGTGGGTTAGATGTTGCTGATCTCGAACTAAAACACGCAGTTTGATGCCAGTCTCATCATCGTGAGATACTGCTGTAGCAGGATCTGCCTCGACGAATGGTGAAGCCAATATGAGCTCTTCTATTTCGGAAACCGTCCTATCATGCGTCTGAGTAGATCCATCTGTATTGATGTATATGGTATGATATCGTCCGCCAAAATCCCCTGAGGACAACATGTAACCGTCGTCCATTAGCTTACGGTAACTCACGTACTGGACTCCTTTTTCATTTTTGATTCGGATGCCCACCCGTCCCAGATTAGAGATAAGTCCGACCTTGTCATCAGTTGTAATCTGCATGCTCGTCTTTAGGTCAGCATCCCACCGGACAACACGACCGCTGAGGTAGCTTCTAATGATGCCTATCGATCCGATCAAGATAATGAAGGTGATAATGCCATGTAGAACTGGATTGACTAAGACAAACAATGAAGTCATGATCGTCAACGCCACAGGCTCATATACGATAAGTACGATGCGCATTGCTTCTCTCAACCGCTTGGTGTAGCGAGGGAGGTAGTCTGTCGATCTAAGGACGCGATGCGCGATACGCAGCAGTATACCTAAGCCGAAAAGAAGTATTAGAACCAAAAGTAGATGGCTCCATGTAGCTTCATACTGCAAGAGCGTGTCTATCATAACGTGATGTCTCCGATGTACTGATGTGACGAGAGAAGTCGTGCTATATCATTCACTATGCCTGGCGCGATTTCGATCATACCGTCCAAACGTCGTACCAGGATACCAGTAAGTAGGAACCGATGTACCAGAGCGCTGTAGCGCTCTTTGAAAACTGGGCCAAAGACTTTGCTGAGTCGATACTCAGAGGTGGTCCGTTGGTATAAGATGCTCCTCAGTAAGATAGCCTGATCTGGAGTTAGAAAATCGGGTAGCCCATACGATACAGGCTTCTCGAATGTCACTTTATCCTCTTCTTCATGGCCGTTGGTCCCATTAGCCCAAAGGTGGAGAGCATCGCCGATTACACCCCCCGCCATGCTATGTACGCGTTGTATCATCCTACTGAACTGTGGAGAGGTTACCTCTTGACCTGTGTCGGACACCAATTTCTTGTGTGTCGCTCCATGACGGATGAGGATAGCTTGTCTCACATCCGAAGTACTCATCGGTCCACATTCGATTTGGCTCTGGAATACCTGATCCAGCGCTACTACATTATTCCAATGCGATCGTGACCATGTGTTGATACTCACCAAAAAGAATAATCTCCCTGAAAGCTCATCAACATATCGGACCAGAGAACGAAGGTTGTAGCCCAGCGTATGCTCATCGCTTCCCCAGGATTCGATATCGTCGATCCAGACGAGATAGCGCTTATTCAGAGAATGTTTTTTGATGAATTGAAGCGCTTTATTCAGGTCATAGCCGAATGCTTCTCTTCGCCCATCGATATTGACAGGTATTGTAGGTTTCACCGAGATGCTACTCCTGATGAAGTAACGATGCGAAATGAGCTCTCCGAGTAGGGTTTTCCCGCTGTGCCTGATGCCATGTAGGATCGCTGACCCCCTGAATCCCGCATTCCAGGAGGAGATGGAGTCCGCGATCCGATCGAGCTCACTTTGGCGCCCTACGCAGAATGAATCGCCGATAAAACCCGGCGCCCTGAATATGCTATCGTAGTGATGTCGATTAGTCGTGATCTGGCGACTCTTCGTGTATCGGACGATTTTATCAGCCTTGCTTAGAGACTCTTCCTTTAGCAACCTACCCTTCAGCTCTTTGAGGTAACTCGTTTGATCCTGGACCCAAGACTTGACACGGACCAGGACTTCGTTTTGCTCGAGACGAAGCTGGGTGATGGAACGTTGTAACGGCACAGGGAGGAAGACTTCCCGCCGATCATAGACGGTACCGATGTCCAGATCCTTATTTATTCGATGATCGATTGTTTGTCGTAACCCTTGGAGGTTGGTCTGCCAAGATTGGATGGCGGGCTCAAGTGCTCGTAGTGGCTGTGACAAGGAATTAAGTTGCTCAAGAGTCTGAAGCTTCTGATCTCCTTCTATGATGGTAGCCCTGTTCCTCACATTGATGAGTGCCATGTTAGCCGAACCTATGGCCTGATCTACGATCTCCACCATTTCATATACGTTTGGCTGGATCTCGTTATCAAGCCACTGTCCGATACGTCTTCCAAAGTTGATATCCCGATAGATGATTTGTCCGCCCTGAGTCGCTATTGGTACTCTTACAATACTCTTGATAGGAGCAAGGAGCTGGTCGATCGACTCCTGGTATTGTTGTATAGATCGAGACTGGGGAGCGGCCTGTTCGAGACTGAGTAGTTGCTGTTCGATTTTACCAGGATATGTGTCATCTGTATCGATGAAATCCATTGCTTTTTGAGTGGTATCCAGAAGATTCTGAAGATCGCGATGAAGTGATAGGATCTCAGCCTGTACCGTTTCTTTGATCGCCTGGAGCTGCTGACCTACCTGATCGAGTTGTCCCAGCTCTTCGACAAACGCCTTGGCTTGACTATTGATGCTGTTGAGTTGTGACTTATAGATGTCCGTGGGACGGATGAGATCCTCCCACTGATCATACGTAGATATGCTGTTTCGACCATTCAGGGTGTAACCTGCCGATAGTTGGTATCTCTCACGTAGGTCGTCTGTCGCTTCATGTAGTCTGGACCTTGTTGCTTCGTGAAGGTCCTGGAGCAAAGAGGGATCGGCATGAGTATGACGGTGAAGCAAGTAGGCCTTTTGGTATTCGAATGTGACATCTCGCCAGAGTAGCGCATAGTCTCGGGCGACAACCATCCAATCAAATAATATGGCGTAGCTCGAGGCTCGAAGTTCTGGCTCTTGATGCTCGGAGAGCAGGTTTACATGGTGGTCTTGGATGGCCAAGATTTGCTGAACAATTTCGGTTATGTATGAGGCCAAATCCTTAGTTGTCTGAAACACTGAGGGATGCCCCAGCTCATCGATGCGAAGTCTATTTGATTCGATGAGTGTGTCCAGCATAGAGGATTGACTTATGGAGTTCTTGTTCAGGTCGCAAAATAAGGTTCGCTGCCTTGATCAAAAGTTAATCCTCTAACACCTCATGCTGTGGCACTTTGGACGGTTATAACTGTGTTATAGGCATACATGAAAATGCTTAAGTATCTCCTTTTTGCAGTCCTGATTGCCCTGGCGACGCTGGTTACTGTTCGTTTGTTCGGCCCATTTGACTTTTTGTCTTCTCGAACTGAGGTGTCCTCGACAGTCTTATTGGACAAGATTGAACGAGTGGTCAAGTTGACTACTGTCGAAGGAAGTTTCTCAGAGATCTACAACTACAAGAATCATTATGGTGCGGACATCTGGCCGTTTCAAAAGAAGGCGCTCATACGTATTAATGCCACCGTTGCAGTGGGATACGACTTTGAAGAGGTACAACTGAATATTGATGAGACGGCGAAAACCATAGCTGTAATCCACATGCCTGCTCCTGAGATTCTCAGTATCGACCATGATATCGACTATTATAATCTTGAAAGTGGTCTCTTTAATGTGATCACCAATCAAGATATCACTGAGATGGGTGCTGAGGCGAAGGAATTCATCGCTAAGAAGGCTGTTGAGAGCGATCTAATGCGCATTGCTGAACAGCAGCGAGTGGAGCTGTTTGACCTGCTCTCAATGGCGCTACAAGGTGCCGGCTGGGAGTTAATCGATCGTTCTGATCGTCCGTTAGGTTAGAGCTTCCTCAACCCTAAATAGGGTGATAGGAATAGGTTCAGATCGCATCTGACGAGTTTAAAGAGCCGTTAAAAAGAACAGACCTCAGTTGATTGGCGGTCTGCTTATCCCTACATTGTTGGTATGGACTTGGTATATCGCCTGGACAAAGAGCAAGATTACTTGCCTGCCTGTGTTCGACAAGAGCGCTGGGCCCAGGAGTTATTGTACAAGGATTACTATCCGATGATGATGCCAGTCTGCATGCGATACTCAAACAATGATGAAGATGCTCTGGATATTCTCCACGAAGGCTTCATCAAGGTGTTCCGCCACATTCATAAGTACCAACTTGGTACGTCACTTACTGCTTGGATTAAGCGTATCATGGTCAATACGGCCATTGATTTCTACCGAAGACGAGTTCGTCGTCGCACGGAAGACCTCGATACCGCTTACAGTGTCAAGAGTACTGACCCCAATGCGCTCAACTTTTTAGCCGCCGAAGAGATCATCCAGTGTCTTAATCAACTCTCACCGTCCTATCGCTCGATTTTCAATCTCTATGTGATCGAAGGCTACTCGCACAGAGAAATTGCAGAACAATTGGGCATTTCGGAGAGCACTTCGAGGTCGAATCTCGTTAAAGCTCGTAGTAAACTAAGAACATTGTTGAAGGCTAAGGGTACCGAGTATGACCGATGAGCAGTGGGATGATCAGCTAAAGCGACTTCTGCAGGAACAAGAGGCGACATACGACCCGTCGACATGGGATCGTCTCAGTGAGCGTATTGATGAGGAGTTGACACAAGCCAAGTCGGACGAGTCGTTTGACAGGCGAGTACGCGAACGAATAGAGCCATTTCAAGCTACAGGTGCTGAAAAGCACTGGGAGATTTTCGCTGACCAGATTGACCTTTTCAAAAGCAGAAGAGAGAAAGTGATCACCAGCAAAATTTTAGAAATGGCGGTGATGTCACTGCTGCTGTTCACTCTACTCAACTATCGGAGCTATACCCTGCCTCAAGTTGAATTAGAGGAGAACTTCATGGCACAAGTGGAGCAGACCTTGCCAGCTGTGGCACATCTCACAGAGATTGCTTCACTCGATGTTTTGCCTATTAGCAACGAGAGAGTTCTTTCTCCAGTAGTTCTCTCTGATGTCCAGGCAACGTCCATCAATATCAGGAAAGAGTTGAGCCATAGTGCATCTTCTGATCTGATTTCGTTAGCCTCGCAACGTCTGGCACCTCTCAAAGATCCTTTGATTGAGATTCTACCGATAGAACTTATCCAGACGGAACCTTTAGCAGTAGAGATAAGTAGCCGTGGTCCAGAGGTTCATCCTATTACTCCTGATAATTCGGATCGATGGAACGCTACTAATGGATGGCATATAGGCATGGACCAATCATTCGATGCGAATCTCATAAACAGCGACATCAGCCTCGGGCAGCTGCGTAATCAGATCTCGGGCTCTGGAGGTCATACTGTCCAAATCCTGTTAGGATATCGCAAAGGGCTAATTGAATTGAATGCTGGAATTGGCTACGCAGAAAAGTCATTTGCACCTGGTCGACTCACACAGTATAAAAAGGCGAGTGCGAACTCCTTTCTACGATCATCCCTGGATGAGGTGAATTTTAAGCAGATGCATATACCACTGAACGCCAGGATATATCTCGCGCCAAAGCAAAAGACGTCATTCTATCTCTATGGTGGGATCAATGCTAATGTGCTAATGGAGACTTCCTATGCTGTCCAACGCAGCATCCAGCCTAACGCGCGGCCTTCCTCGGCACCTGGTGTAGATGTTATTGACTTAGCTAACCCACCTAAAGGTTTTGCCAATGGCGGAGGTTTAGCCGATAACTTCTACATGTCTGGTGTCTGGGGCGTAGGAGTCAGTTCTACATTTGCCAATGGTATCTCATGGTATGTTCAACCACAGTTCCAGCAGTCGTTTGGGGCGGAAATCAATGAATTAGCAAATCGTGTTAATACGATTAGTATCGGGGCAGGAGTCAAGTTCAAGCTCTAAGGCGCTAATATTCTCCTTCTTCCATTTTATTGTTACTGATAACTTGCCTACTTCTGGCGCACGCCCCTCACCCAACTGAAAGAAGCTATGAACAAACAACTCCTTTTAAACGAACGCCCTATAGGAAATGTAAATGAAAGTACATGGAGGTTAGAATCTCATCCCATCCCTGAGATTAAGGATGGTGAGCTACTCATTCGTGTAGATTATGTCTCTCTCGATCCGGCGATGAGAGGTTGGTTGAATGATGCTTATTCCTACATCGCACCTGTCGCAATTAACGATGTCATGCGTGCTGGAGGAGTTGGTGAAGTGGTCGACTCGAAGAATGAGATGTTCAAAAAAGGTGATTTCGTATATGGTAACCCAGGAGTCCAACAGTATGCCGTGACAGATGGAACAGGCTACATCAAGATCGACCCGAATCTCATCCCTCTTCCGACTTATCTCGGTGCTTTGGGGATGCCAGGGTACACGGCGTACTTCGGTATTATCGAGGTTGGTCAGATCCAAGAAGGTGAGACCGTGCTGGTTTCTGGAGCTGCGGGAGCAGTGGGAAGTGTGGTCGGACAGATCGCTAAAATCAAAAACTGCCATGTTGTCGGCATTGCCGGTGGCACAGAAAAATGCAAGTATGTCGTCGACGAATTGGGTTTCGATGCGTGTATCGACTACAAGAGTGAGAATGTAAAATCAGCCATTCGAAAGCACTGCCCGAAAGGAATCGACATCTATTTTGATAACGTTGGTGGAGATATATTAGATGCAGCGCTTACTCAGATCAGAAGAGGAGCCCGAATCCCGATATGTGGAGCTATCTCCCAGTACAACAACACTACTCCCGTCAAAGGACCAGCGAACTATCTGTCCTTACTGGTTCACAGCGCTCGTATGGAGGGTTTCGTGGTCTTCCACTTTGCGAAGAAGTATGGCGAGGCTGCTCTTGCATTGAGCCAATGGGTTGCACAAGGCAAGATCAAGACACGTGAACACATCGAAGAGGGCATAGAGAACTTCCTACCCACATTCAATCGACTGTTCAGTGGGAACAAAAAAGGAAAGTTGGTCTTAAAGCTGAGTGAATCCTAATCGTAGTACAGTAGACGAAGTAATTCAGGAGATACGGGGCTCTCTAACTCGAGCGGTTGTCGACAGTAAGCACTCCTTTCGTTATCCTGTTGTCTCTACATTTGATAATGAACTTGGTGTCCAATCGCGTACTGTAGTACTGCGCAAATTCACTTCGGACTCGTTGATCATCTTTACAGATCGGCGTACCCCTAAGTGTGAGCAAATCCATGCTGACTCTCGGGTGCAGTTTTTGTTTTATGACCCTCGACATCGTGTCCAATTACGGGTGAGCGGATTAGCCCAGATACTTGACGAAGCAGCATCCCAAGTGTATTTGTCTGGGATGGATGAACGAGCCACGAAGGATTATCGCACAGTTGCCATACCCGGTAGTCCTCTACACAAAGAAGTGGTAGAGTATGAAGAAGAACTATACTTCGCAGCGATCACGACGCAAATGACAACGATCGATTATGTGAAACTGCAACGCCCGCAGCATGTGCGATGTAAGATTAGTATCAACAAGGGTAAGTGGGAAGGCAGCTGGGTCGTACCCTAAAGGGAGAAAAGATGCTTAGTATGGTTTTGTTTGCTCCCATTGCCATGCCGTACGCATGATATCATCGATACCAAGCTGTGGGCTCCAGCCGAGTTCTTCATGTGCTTTAGCAAAATCAGCATAGATAGCCACTACATCTCCTGGACGTCGAGGTCCTATCTCATAGTTGAGTTTTTTGCCTGAGACCTTCTCGAACGACTCTATAGCCTCTAAGACTGTTACACCAGTACCGATGCCCAGGTTATAGACATCGTAGCCACCATCGTTGGACTTATTCATGAGATGATCGACAGCCTTCGTATGCGCATTAGCGAGATCTTCTATGTGGATATAGTCCCGTACACAACTCCCATCTCGTGTATCGTAGTCGTCGCCATGTACTGTACATGACTTTCTTTTTCCTGCTGCTGTTTCTGTGATAACGGGTACCAGATTTAGCGCTTTGACTCGACTGGATTCTCCGAGGTGACCACTTTGGTGTGCTCCGGCAGGGTTGAAATATCGTAAGGATATCACATTGATACCCCAGATGCGAGCCAGATCCTTTAGCATATATTCCCCGAGCTGCTTTGTGCGGCCGTATGGAGACTCTGCCTCTTGCCATGTCGTATGCTCAGTGACTGGCAGGTCTGATGCCTGTCCGTATACTGTGCATGAGGAGGAGAAAATGAAATTTGAGATGCCGTGCTGTCGAACTTGGTCGGCTACATTTAGGAGCGAATTCAAGTTGTTTTTGAAGTATTTAATCGGTTTTTCAACAGACTCTCCAACCGCTTTTAACGCAGCAAAATGGATCACAGCCTTGATGTCCGTATTGGCGGCGAAGACATCTGCAACAGCTGCCTCATCGCAGAGGTCGATATCATAGTTTACAACTTGTCTACCAGTAATCGTGGCAATGCCATCCATCGCTTGAGGATAACTATTGTAGAAGTTATCGATGGAGATGACATCGTATCCCGCTTCGATTAGACTTACAACGGTATGACTGCCGATATAGCCGCTCCCCCCGGTGACAAGGACCTTCTTCATATCCAAAAAATGATTAGTGAGTGAGGCGATTATTTTTGCCGCTCAAATGTATCCAAATAGATGCTCAGAGAGATTGTAGAGGAGGTAATCCATATCGCAGTAGACGCGGGCGAACGAATTCTGGAAGTTTACGGAGATGAGGCATCCTTTGATGTCGAGTTTAAGGCTGACGAATCACCACTGACCAGAGCAGATAAGGCGGCTAACGACCTTATTGTCGGGCGCTTAGGGAAAATGGATATCGGTTATCCGATTATCTCCGAAGAAAGTAAAGAAGTTCCCTATCCTGAACGAAAGTCATATCGCCGCTTTTGGTTAGTGGACCCTTTGGATGGAACCAAGGAGTTCATAAAGCGCAATGGAGAATTTACCGTGAACATCGCTCTTATCGAGGACGGACATCCCATCCTGGGTGTGGTACATGTACCAGTAAGTAGCGAGACCTATTATGGAGCTGAGGGCTTGGGAGCATTCCAACGAAACGACGGAAGTGATACGATACTTAAAGCAAGCCATTATTCTGAGTCAGACACTGGCCTAAGAGTAGTCTGTAGCCGTTCACACATCAATGAAGACACCCAGGCCTACATCGATCGATTTGAACAACCTCTAAAAGTCTCAAAAGGAAGTTCGCTGAAGTTTCTGCTGATAGCTTCAGGAAAGGCTGATGTTTATCCCAGGATGGGACCTACTATGGAATGGGATACTGGTGCGGCCCAATGTGTCCTCGAGCAGTCAGGAGGTGAAGTTCTTCAGGCCGATACCATGGAGCCATTGACCTATAACAAGGAGTCGCTGTTAAATCCATTTTTCATCGCACGCGCAGCTTTAAGACAATAGATATGACCAGTCAAGTATCCTACGAAGGGAATCTCCGAACCACGGCCGTCCACCTGAAGTCTGACAATCGCATCATAACAGATGCACCTACTGACAACAATGGGAAAGGGCAAGCCTTCTCACCGACTGATCTTGTGGCCACAGGATTAGCTTCCTGTATCCTCACGATCATGGGAATCAGAGCTACTAAAATGGGGATCAATATCGACGGTGCGAAGGCCGAGGTAACTAAACATATGGTTTCGGATCCAAGGAGGATTAGCAAAATCGATGTTGTGCTAAGTCTACCTGGGGCTGACTTAGTGGACAAAGACAAAGCCATTCTGGAGAAAGTGGGACTGACATGTCCAGTCGCACAAAGTCTCCATCCAGATATTGAACAGCACGTCTCTTTCACCTGGACATAACGCCACAGTAGTATCTCACATGAGCATCATCCGAGTATCACATGCCACAGGACTTCTGACGGGGAGGGTTCGCCTCAATGGTTCAAAGAGCATAAGTAATCGTGTCCTCATGATTAAGGCCTTGAGCGGGCTCGACTTCCCTATTCGAAATCTGTCGACATGTGACGACACCAAGACTATGGGGCGGCTCTTAGCTCAAGAAGATACAGTGTATGATGCCCATCATGCAGGGACTACATTCCGATTTTTGACAGCGTATTTATCTCTGCAGCCCGATATGCAGGAACTGACGGGGTCATCGCGAATGAAGGAACGCCCTATCGGTCCTTTAGTGGATGCTCTGCGATCTATAGGAGCATCGATCACATATCTTGAAAAGGAAGGCTATCCTCCGCTGGCCATAGATTCGCCCCAGGACATGACTGCTGTCAGGGAGGTCCATATTAATGCCGGTATCAGTAGCCAATACATCACAGCTCTCATCCTGATTGCGCCTACACTTCCCAATGGTCTGACGATACACCTGGAAGGAGAGATGGTGTCTGAATCTTATCTAATGATGACGATTAAGACTGTGGAAGAGTTTGGTATCCAAGTCCAATACGATGGCAAGACGATAAGCATCCCTCCTCAACTTTATAAATCAACGGCCTACACCGTGGAGGCAGACTGGTCGGCGGCATCCTATTATTATTCCTTAATCGCATTGGCTAAGTCCGGCAGCAGAATCGAGCTTCAAGGTCTTTTTGAGAATAGTACACAAGGAGATGCTGAGATCAGCTCTTTTGGAGAGCAGTTTGGCGTCTCAACCACCTGGGAAGGAGATACCTGCATTCTTACCAAGGTGAAGGGACAGTCTTCACTTACATATGATTTTATCAATCAGCCTGACATCGCCCAGACGTTGGCAGTTATTTGCTCTGCGAAGGCTATTCGTTCAGACTTTACTGGACTACGAACTCTCCGCATTAAAGAGACAGATAGAATCTATGCTGTTGATCAGGAACTGGGCAAAGTCGGAGGATCCTTTCGTCATACGATGACGGCTCCTAACGGAGAAGAGCATTATAGCACCGATCCGATCAGCTGGGACGGAGCTATCCCACGATTTGAAACCTATAAGGATCATCGTATGGCGATGGCATTTGCGCCACTGGCCCTTCTGTCACCTATCGAGATCAATAAACCAGAGGTTGTATCCAAATCCTATCCTGAATTCTGGGACCATCTCGAGGAGTTAGGTTTTCTAATCGATCGAATCCATGGTTAAGTAATGGTCTTTACAATCACCGGAGCTGAATCGACCGGCAAAACCACCTTGTCTGAGCAATTGGCCAGAGAGCTTAATGGACTCTACATCCCAGAATATTCAAGAGAATATCTATCAGCACGAAACGGCAGATATGAGGAGTCAGATCTACTCGACATCGCCAGAGGTCAGACGGAGCTCGAGCGAAGTGCCATGACTCAGGAACCTCCATGTCTTATCTGTGATACGTCGATGTTGGTGCTTTATGTCTGGAGCAAATACAAGTATGGGAGATGTGAACCCTGGATAGAGCGTATGTTAGAAGAAAGACGGTGTGATCTCTACATATTACCTCACTTTGATATTCCTTATGAACCAGATCCCTTGCGTGAGAATCCTTCAGATCGCGATGTCTTGTTCCGGTATTATCAACAAGAGTTGTCCTATCGCCAGCTTCCACACATAATAGTGCATGGCTCATCAGCAGAACGGCAGAAAACTGCATTGGAGGCATGTCTGCGTATCATGTAAATAGAAATTCATATTAATTATTTCTTTAATACATTAGTCGCTCCATAAGAGACGATTAATGGTGAAACCTATCTCCCCATCCTACAATAGAACTATCCTCCATGAAGATGATCCCATGTATCGCGGGATGCGCAAGCGATTAGTCAAAGAACTTGCTCGGAAGGGAATCACGGACGAACGTGTTCTGGACGCTATCGGTAAGGTGAAGCGACATTTTATGATCGATTTGGAGTTCGCGAACTGGGCGTACAAGGACATCGCATTTCCCATCGAAGCGAATCAGACCATATCTATGCCCTACACAGTGGCACTCCAAAGTCAACTACTTGATATTCAGGATTGTGAGAAAGTTCTGGAAGTGGGGACTGGTTCGGGCTATCAGGCAGCCGTCCTTCATGAGATGGGTGCTAAGGTTTATTCTATCGAACGTCAACGCGCGCTCTTCGAGAAGACCAGTCGAATGCTCATGAAGACCGGCTATCAGTCTATCCGGACCTTGTATGGTGACGGCTATCTCGGAGCGGAGCGATTTGCGCCCTTTGACAAGATTATCGTCACTGCAGGAGCCAAACGATTTCCTGATCGACTGCTTACTCAGCTTAAAATAGGAGGGATCATGGTCATTCCGATGGAGAGTTCTGATGGGCAACAGATGATGCGCTATGTTAAGACTGCCGAAGGGAGCTGTCGAAGAGAAAACCATGGACCTTGTGCATTCGTGCCCATGTTGTCTGGGGTTAATCAGTAGTCGAAAATCTCACGATAAAGCGCTTCATACGCCATCACGGTCTCATTGATCGGAAATTTTTTCAGCTTGCTGATCGACCACTGTCCGTTCAGTGCTGACTCCATGGCTTCACTCAGACCTTTGGCATCAAAGGAGTTCATCGTAATGTGAGGTCCTGATACAACTTCGCTGAGTGCACCCTGACCAGATGAGATAATCGGAGTGCCAAGCGCCATGGTCTCCACAGCCGCAAAGCAAAAACCCTCGCTGTAGGATGGAATAATGACTGCATCGACCGAGCTGATTTTCTCCTGAAGTTGTGTAGTTGTAAGATCGTAATTGATAAAGATTTGATCTTGGTACGGAAGCCTACCGATTCGTTCCAATACATCACGAAGGATAGGTGTCGATTCGGAAGGGAACACAAAATGGAACTCCAATGGCCTGTTAGAATAGTTGAATGTTGCTATGGCCTCGATGAGAAGATCAACACCTTTGGAATAGGAGGGCCTGCCGAAGAATAAGAATTGAAAAGCATCAGTTTTCGTTTGTGGGGCTCTCGAAGAGAAATGGTGATAGCTGATTCCATTGTATATCCGACGTAGTCTGGTGGGCGGTACTCCTGCTTTTTCCAGTGCCGTTTTTGTGCTATCAGAGACCGCCACGACGCGGTCGAAAGGGAAGTTACTGATCCAATTTTCGAACCAACGGAACAAGACACGACCAACAGGGCTGATCCAAGGCAGGGTCTTCCAGAGATCGCCCCAATATTCATGAAATGTAATTACGGAGGGCTTGGAGTGCAGCTTAGCAACGAATCTGGCGGGCACCGCAGCATTATAGGATGTGGTGTGGATAATGTCCGCCTCACGCGCGTAGTATAGGCCCTGTATCCAAGACAAAAAGGTAAACCCATAGCGATTGAAATAGCGAAACCTTCGGATGCGTAGTCCATCTCTATCCTCCCGTCGAGGAGAATCGTCAAACCGATTCGTGAGTATAGTCACCTTATGTCCTTGGGACAGCAGCGAATCAACCAAGGATCGAAACAAGGTTTCTACTCCACCAACGTGTGGATGATAGTACTCGAGAATAAAGAGAACGTGGATGCTCGGTTTAGGCATCCTGAGCGAGCTCCTTCACTTTTTGTTGTTGGATGATACGTTTTCGCTCCAGCTCACGGATTTTATTCTCATCGAGAGCCAACTGCCGTACCAATTCTGTCATCTTTCGTTCGAGCTTATCCAGTTTGTTGGAGAGATAAAAGGAAAGAACAATTAAGAAAGCCAAGGCGATGAAAATGATCGCATTGATATTAGAAGCAAAGCCTAACCAGCCTGCAATCTGTGTGGATAGCTCGTGTGGCACAACACCAAGCACTGCAATCATGCTCCAGAAACCTAACCACACGATATTGGTGAACAGAAACTTCTTGCGTTCCTTCAGCTCCACAGCTAATCTGTAGATGTAATACAGGGCTAATGCCGGTGCAAGTAACTGATATATCTCCACGGACGATGTCTGGGCCAATCGCGAAGGTACAGTATTACATCGCGCAAAAACCGAGAGGTTCCCTCAATTCAGTATGGAAGATTTTCTATACGGTCTTACTCAATGATCTCCAGCAGCTCGATATCAAAGAGAATCGGTGTGTTGGGCGGGATAACATTGTTACCCTCTGGACCGTAGGCCAATGCTGATGGGATTAATAGTGTTCCCTTGCCACCTACACCATACAGTGGAATGCCCTCTCGCCATCCTGGTATGACTTGGCTTAATTCGAATTCAAAATCATTATTGCTGTCGAATTCTGAACCATTCAAAAAGTATCCTCGGTAGTTCACACGAACGCGATCCGAGGTCGAAGGTTTGTTGTCATCTCCTGGAGAATCTACAGTGTAGAACAGACCAGAATCGGTTCGTTGAGCATCCAGCTCGTTCTGTTCGATATAGTCCTCCAGTTCAGCCTGATCAAACGCGGATAGATTCTCGAAGATGTCAATCATTTCGATTTCAAAACGTAGTGGACTATTGGCTGGAACTCCACTAAATCCAGTATTGCCATAACCAAGCGAAGGTGGCATTAATAGGGTTCCACTTCCCCCTTCGCCAAAAGTGGCCAGTCCTTCCTGCAAACCAAAAGGAACTACGTTACCCAAGAAATTCACGATGGGATCACCTCCATAAGTAGAGATCCATTCTCGACCATCGAGTAAAAATCCTCTGTAGTGAAACCGTATGACACTTTGTAGCGATGGAAGGTCTTCAGTCCCAGGCGACTGAACCTCTACATAGACACCGTTCGTTGTTTGTGTAGTCATCAGCCCATTCGCACTGATATAAGCTTCAATCTTCTCGATTGCTTCTGCATCATTAGTTGTATCCAGACTACAACTGACTGTACAGACACCAAGCAGTAGGATGAATGCTGATGTTCGAATTAAGATCTTGATCATATCGTAAAAATGTTGGTGAAGTAACGTGGTAGTGCACCCTTCTGTATTGCGATGCAATGGAATAAGAGAAGGACTACCTGGTCGTTTTGATCACCTTGGCGGAGGTGAATTGCCTTCCATTGCTTATCCGTAGCAGATATAGGCCGTCGAATGCTGTACTAAGGTCGAGACGTAGTAAGGGACCTCGGAATACTTCATCTCTGACAACCGCCCCGCGATAGTCGAATACTTGATATGAACATGGTTCACATGACATGTCTTGAAGGGTTATGTTGATGGGGCCTGCTGTCGGATTTGGTTCTATGGCTACTGCCGACAATGATGCCTGTAGCTGCTCAGTAGAGCTACTGAAATCTACGGTGATGTCTGTCTCGTACAGCACGATACCACCACGACGGCTTCCGACTACTGCCTCAAGAAGGTCATCATCGTCGATATCTGCGAGCGACATAGTAGAGTTGTTCCCATCCCTAACTCCACCCAATTCAGTAGTTACTAAGATGAATGAATCCAGTTCGGCACTAAGGCTATCGTAGAGATAGAAAGTACCTTTTTCGGTGCCAGTGACCAGTAGTTCGCGATCTCCGACACTGATTAGTGCTGGAGAACTGTAGTTATTAACAAAGCCACTCTCTTTGGTGAAGACACCTCCCCAGACTGGATCATTTGGAGATATGCTCTCATCAGGTTCAAAGTTTGGCTCACCAACCGTCCCAATATTTTGGAAGTAGTTCAAGCTACCTCGCTCGCCGTTTTGACTATTGAAGTTTTGTTCGCCGATGATCAGATCGGCAAGGCCATCGCCATTGTGATCATAGATAGCAGGCTTTGCCCAGGCACCCACTTTTATGCCCCACAGATCATACCGAGGACTCCTTAGGTCTATCGACTCATTGCCTGAGATGTTCTCTGCGTAGTACAGTCGACCGATGTCATCACCGATGACCATATCCATATCACCGTCTCCATCAAGATCACCGATCGCTGGAGAGAATTGGTTTGAGGTGGTACTGAACTGCGACATGTTCAGGTAGTCCATATCCGCTAATTCAAATGCCGGCGAGGTTGCAGTCCCGTTGTTTCTGTAGAGCACCAATCGTGGATCGAAGGTGACACCGTCGATGGATTGGCCCGAGGTACCGATGAGGAGGTCTACTAAGCCATCTTGGTTTTCATCTAAGAAAAGAGGTGCGCTAAATTGTCCCGTGAATACCATTTGATCCACTAAAAAATTCTTGGTCTCGAGCACGAACTGATCCACGGAGCCCGGGGTCTGGACTCGCTCATACAGCCAGATGTGATCCTTTCCTTGCGCTCCGAAACGATCATTTGGTGTCACTATTAGCTCATCAATACCATTTAGATCCACATCGATAAAGTAGGTGGACAAGAACAGTTCGATATCTGCAGGATCGTCCGCTGACTGTGGAAACCTGATATCCTGTTCTGTGAACCATGCCTGGTCTGGGTTACCACCGTTAAATAGCGCAACGACCCCATCATATGCGATATCACCTAAGAATAAATCCAGCAAACCATCTCCGTTCACATCTTCTGCTGTTACAGTGGATCCTGCATGCCTTGGCTTTGATACTAAAGGGATCTGATCTCGAAAAAAGCTGGCACAGTCACCTGGAGTAGGACTCAATGATACTTCTTGAGAAACTCCGCTTTCGACGAATGCTCCATAACATTGATCTGCGATACGCATTTCAAACAGGTCAGGATCTGCGTTGGTATCGGCAGTCAGATTCTCGTAGTAGAAAACAGATGAGCCTCCTGGCTCAAAAGCTAAAATATCAACATCACCATCCCCATCCAGGTCCTCGATGTGTGGCTGGTCCGCAGGACTAACGTAAGCCTGTGCTTGCGCGGCCCCGATCGGATAAAAGATGATATCTACAGGATTCTGTGGAAACAAAACTTGATCATAGGCCAAGCGTCCCTCACGAATAACAGCGCGATGGACTTCCACTCCGGGCAATCGGTTTGCTATCGGAGCGCAGAATAAGTCCTCGAGACCATCACCATTGTAATCCACGAGTCGCATCCAGCTATTGATCTGAGGAAAGATCTCCCGATACGAGATATCAAGGCGAAAACTACCATCCTGCTGACGTAGGAGAGGTAGTATGATCTCACCTTCCCGATCGAAGACGATTAGGTCATCTCTTCCATCCAGATCGATATCCATGTTGTTGAACTGTGGAGCTCTCAGACCTCCAGCAAAAGGTAAGTCGAGCGCCTGACCATCCTCTGTGAACGAGATGTCCGACACCTCAAAGACCTGGCCATGAACAATCAAAGCCCATAAGCAGGAAGTAACGGTGATAACTGTTCTGATCTTCCTCATGAGCCTTTTAAACGAAACCGTAGACAAATTGATACGATTAGAAGTCTCGATCTTCTATCCAAATGTTGGCGCGAATACCAATGCCATAGTAGCTGAAGTCATCAGCCATAGAGTCTTTCCTGTGCTGCCACTCGAACTCTGCGAAATAGTTCGGGCCGAACATATAAGATGCGTTAAAGCGCCATGAGGTAATCTCGGATACATTGCCCTGTCCAGTAAAGTGACCAAAGTCTTCTACTCGAGAATTGTAATCTGTAAGGATATCGCTACCCCGATTACTGTCCTCTGGATCGAACCCCCTCCTACCTCTGAGGTGCCTGATGTGAAGACGAAGTCTATTCGTGACGCGATATCTGACGGAGACCAGCCATTCGGAGAAGTTGGCTCCATAAGGATGGGCCAACGCCTGATTATGATGCGAATAACTGGCTACAGGTCTAAACTCTTCGGAGTTTTGCGTTCTGTGGCCATAGGTAAATGGTCTTGCTGTATTGTGCTCCACTTGTAGGTCTAAGCCACTGATGGCTGCTACATCATACCATTTAAAACCAGATTGGTAGCCAATCTTATTGGCCCACCATCCTTGACCACTAAATAGTTCAGAAGTCCGAAACTCATCGATCAACAGCTGTCCGTAGAGTTGTAATCCTGGTGTGATTATCCATTTTCCGTTCAATCCGATTAGAACATTGTCGGGACTGTCTAATTGCTGCTCGATACTGCGATATAGGATGAGTGGGTTCAGGTAACGAAGTTCAAATCCATTATCTCGCCCGAAAATGACTGCTTCATAAAGTCCAATGCTTACTCGGTCACTTATCTGTAAATCGAGGTAGTGGGCTGCCATGTATTTCTTAGGAAGTAATTGGTCACCGATGTTATCTCGATGGCTGAGGGCGTCCAGTGAGGCGAACAGATTTTGGTACGTGAACTTCCATACTTGAGTGGTGAACTTGAGGTACAAGTAGTTATGACCATAGTCACTTAGCAGCATGGAGCGGATGCCCTCACCAATGAAATTCCTACCATATCCGAACTGACCATCAATTGATGGAGATAATTGTAGACCGATCTGAGATTGCGCATTGAGGTGATCGAATCCTTGAAGATTCTCAAGGATTCGACTCTGAAATGGCTTGTAGAATCCTTGGCCTGGAATGGCATTTATCCGATTTATCTCGCGCTCCATATGTGGCAGATAGGAGCGTTGGGTTTCAAGGATGCGTGTGGAGAAATAGAGCTTCTGATCGATTCGGCCACGGATCAGGACGCCACGCGTATTTTGAAATTGGGTCTCGCTTTGTCCTGAAGCATTGCCATATGTTACAAGGAGCAGAGGGTCTACCTTGAGAAAGAATCCTGGTTCATTAACCTGCCAAAATGTGGCTGGGTGTCGATAAAAGGTATTCCAGAGACCTGCTCGTTTTTCTAAAGGGAATTCTTCATATTCTGGATATCCTGATAAGATGTGTTCCAACTCAAAACTGCTCTTCTCATTTGTCAAAAGGCTATCGATACATGATGACAATTCCAAGAGTAGTTCTGGACTTTGATACCGGATCGATGTTGTTAGCGGGAGCTGAGGATATTGTGTTTTTACTCGATCTATGAAGGTATAGATCAGTGGATTATGGTCTAAGTGGGCGACTTGTGCGGTTGACAAAGCAGGAAGGATAGAACCTAAGATCCAGATAATGAAGCCGTGATATATGGCAATTTTCACTATGTAAAGTTGGGATAATTCATACAATCTCGACCTTGATCCCACTCCAAGTTCACAGTACCTTTCCCAAGGTGAGGAATTCACTTTTGACAATCATTTTTTTAGGCGCTTGTGCATCGTGCTGTGCCCAGGGTATAGGGCCAGAGGACAAGGTGATCAGTATTTTTTTTGGTGGTGGCAGCTATTGGATGGATGAGGAGCAAAGCCTAAGGCTCAGTGATTTCATATTTGATGTTGAGCGACTTAACGAGTATGACATCGAGGTTCATGGTCACACCAACGACATCGGGAGTGTGGAGTATAACCAATACCTATCAGAGATGAGAAGTCGCACAGTAATCTCTTACCTGATGACCCTCGATATGGATTTTCATGACATTAAGAAAATTGACTTTGGAGAGTTGAACCCCGTCTACGACAATGACTCCTGGTCTGGCCGACTAAATAACAGACGAGTGGATGTTGTACTGCGGAAGCTGATGCTCTAATCGCAGGATTATGGATTCGACCTAACTTGGCTTGGCATGAGAGATGTTCCTTTTTCAGTCTATCTGATGGTATTGCCAGCCGGTTACAGTGTCTACTTCTTGTGGTCATCGCTAAGCTATCAGGAGGAGTTGCCGAGTTGGCCTCTCATCCTCGCTATTGTCTTGATGGTGGTGACTTACATCTTCAGCCATCAGATCAATATGTGGTGGTGGAACAAGTACCCACCTCGTTTGGACTCGAAGTTGGCGGCTTTTTTGGAGCGAGTCTCTCCCTTTTTCGCGGCCTTGGGCAATGAAGAGCGACAACGTTTTGAACATCGCATGGCATTGTTCATGAGCGATAAAAACTTTATTGCTAAGCGATCGCGGGATATGCCGTTAGAAGAGGACATAAAGGCGCTCATCGCTCATGAGTGCATCAGACTTACGATGCGGCTTGACGAATATATGATGGATCACTATGGTGACATTATCGTGTATGACCACCCATTTGCCACTCCGAGAATAGAATCGCTACATTCTATAGAGACCTATCATGAAGACGGTGTCTTGGTTCTATCGAGAGAGCAGCTTCTTAATGGGTATGCACCCGACCAGATCAATATCGCATTGATCGCAGCGATCAAAATGTGGATTCGTATGAATCCGAGAGTAAACTTTCCAGATCTGACTCCCTACTCGAGAGAAGAGATCGCTGCTGTGTGTAAACTGAATCTTGATTCTATGGATCAACTGACAGGTGATCATACCGTTGGCAAACTTGGGCTGCTGATTTATGCCATGTTCACTGGCCAGCGTCCACCTCAGTTTGACCGAGCTGTCCAAACGATATCAGATCTTTTCCATCTGACAGAGGAGCGAGTTAGTCTCCAGGACTGACCTGTCGGTCTACTCCAGAGTTGTCTTCGGCCTGGTTCATCTATCTTGTGAGGGATAGGTACTCAGACAGTCTTGAACATCTCCGAAAACATACGCGTAGCGCTTCGATCGCTTAAGTCCAACTTCCTAAGGACGTCATTAACCCTGATGATTATCGCGGTTGGGATTACCTGTCTGGTTGGTATTCTGACCGCGATAGATAGCGTGTTGTTTTCCTTGAGCGATAGTTTTAATAAGCTTGGTGCCAACTCATTTAACGTACGACCACTTCGTGAGAACATCCGCAGTAATCGTGATGGACGTAGGACAAAACGCGCGGATCCACTCATCTATGAACAGGTGCGCGCATTCAAGGAGAAATATCGCTACGGTACAGCACGTGTATCCATCGAATCGTATTGTACCTCCAATGCTGAAGTGCAGTACCGAGACATAAAGACGAATCCTACTGTAACAATAAGAGGCATTGACGAAAACTACCTCGACGTCTCCAGCTATGAGTTATCGGCAGGTCGCAACTTTACTCGACTTGAGGTAGAAACGTCCTCAAACAAGGCCATCATCGGTAAAGATCTTGTAGATGAACTGTTCGATGAGAAGCCAGAAAGAGCCATCAACAAAGTCATCTCTATCAATGCAGCACGATACAAAGTCATCGGTGTTCTGGCATCCAAGGGAAGCAACTTTGGTGGCAACAGCGACCGTCGTGCCTTCATCACGATCACCAAGGCCAAACAGGTCTACGGATACCCTGAGAAGAATTATAACCTACTTGTAGGAGTCTCGAATGGGCAGGAAATCGATCAAGCAATTGCGGCTTCGATAGTACCCATGCGTAACATACGCAAGCTGAGGAGCTCACAGCCCAATGACTTTGAGGTACGCAAGAGTGATAGCGTCCTAAATCAGCTCAAGGATCTGACCCGCAATCTAAGGCTCGGAACCATTGCCATCGCTCTGATGACCCTCTTAGGGGCCTCGATTGGATTGATGAATATCATGTTAGTCACAGTTACAGAACGTACTCGAGAGATCGGTGTATCCAAGGCGCTCGGTGCGAAGCGAAGGAATATCCTGGTACAGTTTCTCACGGAGGCAGTCGTTATCACTCAGGTCGGGGGTGCTATCGGCGTACTCCTCGGAATCGTCGTTGGTAATGTCGTTGGCATGTTGATCAAAAGCCCTTTTGTTATCCCATGGGCATGGATCATTCTGGCGTTTTTTGTGTGTCTATTTGTAGGGATCGTCTCTGGTCTCTACCCGGCACTCAAGGCTGCACGCCTTGACCCTATAGAGTCACTTCGCTACGAGTGATCTCCATCCAGAAGTCGGAATCCGACACCGTGGACATTTTCGATTTTCAGACTTGGATCTTCAGACAGATGTTTACGCAGTCTGCTGATGAAGACATCCATACTCCGACCTAAGAAGTAGTCTTCTTTTCCCCATATGCTCTCGAGGAGAAATTTACGCTTGACGATTTGATTCATGTTGGTGGCTAATACCTCCAAAAGTTCTCCTTCACGCTGGGTCACTTTTTTGGTTTGCTCATCCACGCTTAGGGAGAGATTTGCAACATCAAAGGTGTACTTGCCGATTGTGAATTTTTGATCGTCAGACTGCTCATAGATGAATTTGCGCTTCAGAAAGATGTTGACCTTCAGGATGAGTTCTTCGACGCTAAATGGCTTGGTGATGTAATCGTCAGCGCCAATCTTAAGACCTTTGATTTTGTCCTCTTGCATGGATTTGGCCGTGACAAAGACGATCGGAATCTGCGAATTTTTCTCCCGGATGTGCTCTGCCAACTGAAAACCATCCAGATGTGGTAGCATCACATCGATGATACAGAGGTCGTGAGGCTCTGATTCGAATGCTTTTTTGGCCAGTAAGCCATCCTCACAATGAGTGACCTCGAATCCTTGCTGTTCCAGATTGTCCCTGGTTACGAATGCCAGTGTGGCGTCATCTTCGACGTACAGTAATTTAGCCATTGTGTGGTATGATGATTCTGAATGTTGAGCCTACTCCCGGCTCTGAAAGTACTTTTATGTCCCAGCCATGTGCTTCACAGATATTCTGAACGTAGAATAGTCCAAGCCCGAAACCTTTCACATCGTGCACGTCACCAGTGGGAACACGATAGAATTTCTTGAATAGGTTTTCCATGTTCTCCTTTGGTATGCCGATGCCATTGTCAACGACATCGATAAACACTTCTTGACCCTTGACATATGCCCTAATGATGACGCGAGGAATCGAAGTGCAATATTTGACTGCATTATCGATGATGCTGTGAAGCACGTTACTAAAGTGGAGCTTGTCCCCGATGATGGTGTATGAACTCCTTAGGCCCTCGTACATCACCTCCCCCTGACCTTGTTCTTGCACCTTGAGGTGCTCGGCATTGACCACTTTTTCGATGGTGGATGTGATGTCAAATTGCTCCAGAGTAAGTTTAAAACTGTCTTGTTCAAGCCGTGCAAGATTGAGGACTTTTTCCACCTGATTGTTTAGTCGTTCGTTTTGCTCGACGATGATTTCACTGTATTTCTTGAGACGATCGCTGGTGTCGATGAGCGGATGACTTTTGATGACATTCGCAGCTATTTTGATGGATGAAATCGGAGTTTTGAACTCGTGCGTCATGTTGTTGATGAAGTCTTTCTGAAGATCTGACAGTCGCTTCTGCTGCAGGATGATCCA
Source organism: Bacteroidota bacterium (assembly GCA_038523965.1). Taxonomy (GTDB): domain Bacteria; phylum Bacteroidota; class Bacteroidia; order Chitinophagales; family Saprospiraceae; genus JAJRXG01. Next base: position 26,290 of record JBCBIX010000003.1, on the reverse strand, counting down.
GATAGAATACAAGAAGAAAATGAGCGCCAGAGCCGTAATCAAGCTGAAGAGTACAATTTGCCCCATCGAGCCCACCACATATCCCCGACGAGATGGGAAGCGGACTACGAAATAGTATACCAGATCATCAAATGTTGGGAGTACCCCGCGGCTCTCCTTCGTCTCTTTTAGATCGCTCGGCTTGCAGTAATTACCGTAGACGAGATCCTGGGATTGGCAGTCATAGACCGCATACTCGAAGTCAGTATTGATCCCGCGAGACTCAAGTTCTTGGATCAAATAATCCTCTAAGATGTTGGCATCGATGACATCGTTGATATTGACAGCGTAGTAGTTAGAAGACCTACGTTGGATCAAGTTTTGTTTTGGAAGCTTACTCTGGTTGACTTTGGCAAGCTTCTCGGCTACCTGATAGAGTGCCAGGCGAACTGACTGATCGAACTCTTCATCGGCTAAGGTGAATGACTGTCGCAGGGTATATACCTGGATGATGATAATGCCTATGATCGAGAGAGCGCCCAGGATGGCTATACGTCTGATCAAATGAATAGGCATGGCAGCGAAGGTAGCCCAGAACTACACCTGCAGAAGACGCACGCGGGATGGCTTAACAGCGGCTTAACAGCGCGAATTGCTGCAGTAGTCTACCATGTCGTCCTATCCCACCTTGAACCAAAATGAGCCTCCATGCTGCTCAACGCTTGCCATCATATCGCCTTGCCATATCGGGGCAATGATTTCTGCCAAGACCTCATCCTGTGAGATGAAGTAGTTTGGAAGGACGATCTCGGAGCTGGATTGTTGAAGGAAGATAGCCAGCGCATATTGCTCATTATAGAGTCTGTCGACCATGAACTTTGGATAGTCGTAAGGCAGGTAGACATCATGCACGTGAACCAGAACACCGGGACGTAGACGAGGCAGCACCTCCATGAAGAACACTGTACAGTCACTGTTAGGTAGCAAGCGGTGCGATCCATCAAGAAAAAGTATGTCACCAGGTTCGAGAACATCAAGCACAGACAGATCCAGGTCTTCTAAACCAACCCGATGGACCTCATCACTGATCGTAGAAACATGGCTGCGAGGTTCCGGATCGATCGAAGTAATATGGAGGCCTGTCTGTCCATCCATGCGGGCACGATGAACGGTCCAAGTACTGTACCCTGATCCAATCTCAACATAGCGATGTGGTCTATGCTCACGAATCATACCATACAGAGTAACGATATCGAGACCAGGCAGATATCCATTTTTCCAATAAATCCCATAGGTGTTATTCTTTTCTAACGGTATCTCCAGAAGGTCAGCTGTGTACTGAAGAAATGCACGTAGGAGCTCTGCGTAATCCGATCGATACTGATCTATCTGCGCGTACAGTAGCTTGAGTTGCTTCCGAGGAACATTATAACGGACATCGATATGATCCGCATAGTCAAGGTGGTAGGTCCGTCGAGATGAACCAAGGAAGTGGACAATGTTCCTGAGGAAATCGCGCATTACGCTAAGATGTACGACTTACCGTACATCTCCCAGTCTTTGATGTGATCGATATCAGAGAGCTCATCTAAGCATAAATAGGTTCTGCCATTCCTCTCCAGCCGGCTGATGGTGACTGGTAGAACATCTTCTGTACTCCAAGGCATATCGCTGAATAGGTCCACTGCCAAATCCTTGATACCGAGAAGATAGTATCCCCCATCAAGTGTAGGCCCGATGACCGTATCGTAAGTCTCTAATCCATTGATGGCTGATGCGATATGTGCCGAACGAAGTTGGGCACAGTCACTCCCTATCACCAGAGCCACCTTATAATCGGAGAGCACCTCGGTGAAGGCATGTCTTAACTTGTCTCCTAATCCACCTTTTGCTTGTGACCTTCGATGGATAGTTGAATCGATTCCCCATTCATCATCCTCTTCGAGACCGCCATGATAGTAGATGAAAACATCGGCATTGATCTCTGAGGTGACTATCTTGGTATGACGTAAGAGGGCTTTATAGATCCGTAGTGCCTCCGTGTCACCGACAGCTGCAGCAAGCCTTGTCTTTACTTTGCCTAACTCTGGTTTACGCACGAAGATGATGAGAGCGGCCCTGTGTGTTGGGCCACTACTTTTTGCCATCTTTTGGACCTTCTTCCTCCTTTTTTCGCAGCTCTGATCCGTCCTTGAGCACCTTAGAAATAGCCACATATGGTCCACTAATTACCTCTATGTCTGCATCCAGTCCTGATGTAATCTCAATGTATTCGTCATCCTGAATGCCTGTTGAGACTTTGATCATTCGAGCAGTATCTGCCTCATAGGCGAAGACGACTTCATCGTACTCTTCTTGCTCTTCGTCCTCCTCATCCATGCGCACAGAGACTGCTTGGATAGGCACTGTCAGGATATCAGATTTGATCTCGGTGACGATATCTACTGATGCGGACATCCCAGGTCGAAATGGGTATCGAATACCACTGCGCACCTCCTCCTGGTAGGATGCGGGATCAAGACGAATCTTCACGATGAAGTTGGTGACTTGATCAGTGTTAAGAGTAGCAGTTGCTGACGTTGTACCGGCCACGTTGGTCGCGCTATTGGCAATTTCCGAGACATAGCCTCTGAATTTTTTATCCACATAGGCATCAACTTCGACTTCTACTTCGTCGCCAATGGCCACCTTAATAATGTCATTCTCACTAACCTCAACTTGAGCTTCCATTGTGCTGAGATCTGAGATTCGCATAATCTCAGTACCTGCCATCTGCGCAGTACCAACGACACGTTCGCCCTGCTCTACCGAGAGACTGGTGATGATGCCACTATTCGGAGCCTTGATGGTTGTGCGGCGTAGATTTGTATTAAGTTCACTAAGCGTCGCCTCACTGCTTTTGACCCTGAATTCTGCGCCTTTAACATTTTCCTGAGCCGCTCGGATGTTAGCTTCAGCAGAGCGAATACTTGCTTGTGCTTGTTCGACTGCTGCCAGGGATTGATCATAGTCAGCTTGTGAGATGATGCCGTCTTTAAACAACTGTTCGTTACGGGTATGTACGCGTTTTGCCTGCGTGAGCTGAGTGGTGAATTCTTCGCGTTGTGCGCGATTGGTTTCGATCTGAGCTCGAGATTGTGCAGCACTTGCTTTTGCATTGTTAAGATCTGCCTGACCGCGTTGTACCGCGGAGACGTAAGCCTCCGGATCGATCTTGAGAAGTGTTGTTCCCGCCGCTATAGAGTCTCCTTCCTCGATGTACAACTCGACAATTTCTCCAGATACATCTGAACTTATAACAACTTCCTTCTCTGGATAGATTCGACCACTTGCACTTACCACCTCCTTAAGTGTTCTTGACGTGGACTTTTCGGTTTCGACCTCTTGACCCTTGGGAGCATTGTTATTGCGCCAGACGACTGCTCCGACGATGCCCAGTATGAGCAGCAGAAGTACTGGTATGAGCCATCTTCTTCTTTTCTTCTTCTTACGTGCCATGACAGATATTGTTAGTTAGTTGAGAGAGACAGGATATCCCTGATAGAAGTCCAGTACCTTGACCTTGAGCATGTAGTCATACTTGGCGATGATTTGCTGGGTCTTCGCTTGGTTCAGCTGATCTTGGATATTAGTGTAGTCGAATGAGTTGATCGCGCCAAGATTGAATCTTTTTTCAGCATTCTCAAACGATATCTGACGAGCCTCAAGCACCTTGTCTGTTGCTTCAAGGGCACGTTCGGCAGCCTTGACATCAGTAATGAGGCCGCCGAGTGTATTGCGAAGATTGATAGAGTATCGCTCGCGTTCCGCTTGTTGGTTGAGAACATTGAGTTTAGCTCTATTGATGCCTCCTTTGGTTTGATTCCGATTGTAGATTGGGATATTCAGATTAAATCCGAAGCCGAGAGACTTATTCTCATCGATTTGATCAGCCCATGGTAGGGTGGAGACACTGCTCGGAATGAACTGGTCCGTTCCAATAGTCGCAGGATTACCATTGAGAAAAACATTTTGGTCCACTCGGACGATGGAGCCGTCCTCTGATGCCTGCTTGAACTGATTCGAGAAATTAGAAGAGAAAGAAACCCCAAACGTCAGTGAGGGATAGAGATCTGCCTTAGCAAGGTCTACTCCCAGTTCTGCACTCTGGACGCGGAGATCAAATGCTCTGAGTTCTGGTCGAGCTGCTATGACCCGATCTAATATTTCTTCGAATGATGCCGTGGTTAGATCAGAGTAGACTGCCTGATCGACTGGTGGCTCAGTTAGCTCCATGGGATCCTGCGAGTCGAGATTCATCACTCCCTTGAGGCTAATTATGGCAAGATCGATTCGGTTTTGTGCTAAGGTGACAGATTGATCTGCTTGAGCCAGTTGTGCTTCGAGATCATAGATTTCGAATTTCGCCCTTGTTCCGGCTTCGACCATTTTGTTCATCTGATCGATCTGATCGACGATGGTCTTGCGTTGGACCGTTTGATTTACGAGATCATCTTGAGCGAATAGAGCCTCAAAATATGCTGCCAGCACATTGAGTGTGATCGTGTTAATCGTCGATGCCTTGTCTTCTTGTGCTGCTTCCTGAGACAGTTGGCCTTGTTTGATCGTATTGTTAATCCGCCCCCCGTTAAAAAGGGTCACACCAGTATTCAATTGAAGGCCATTAGAGAAAAAGGTTGTCGATATGAAATCATTCGTAGTCGGGTCCACCGTCCGTCCAGTATTCCAAAAGGCATTTGTGCCCGCAGTAAGATTAGGGTATCGCTGCTGTCGATTGAGATCATTGATAATGTCGGCATCTGCGATGGCGTAGTCTGCCTGCTGCATATCGACAGAGTGCTCGATGGCATACACGATGCAGCGCTCCAGGCTCCACGTTTCTTGTGCTTTGGCAGCGAGCGAACCAGTGAACAAGACAATCAGTAATAGGTAGTTTCTCATAATGTCATCTTCTGAATGATTACAGCTACAGACTCATCATCCGCAGAGTGAGAGCTAAGGTAAAAGGCACTCGATCTGTGGACGGGTAAATTATATGAATCCCAATTTTGGACAGATTAAAATAATCTGGACACCCCCCCGAGCCTACAGATTCACCTTGTCAAGAAGAGTTTGGATGATATCCTCCGTGCTTATACCATCAGCATTCGCTTGATAATTAAGCAAGAGGCGATGACGAAGAGCTGGGAATGACATGTCACGGATATCGGAAGGAATCACGGCATAACGACCCTGCAATAGAGCACAAGCCTTAGCTGCCAGGATCAGCGCTTGGCCTGCGCGAGGTCCCGCGCCCCAATCGATGTACTTGCCAACCATGGTAGATGCACTCGGGGCCGGACGTGTGGATCGAACAAGTCTATTGATGGCAGTGACAAGTTCATCGGCTATGGTGACTTGTCTACAGAGGTCTTGAAGATTCATGATATCGCTTGCCTCAAGTATCGGACGAAGAGTCTCTGAGCGATCACTCGTCGTAACACGTAGGATCTGGGCTTCCTCCGCTTCAGACGGGTAGCCGACTTGTACGTAGAGCAGAAAGCGGTCGACCTGCGCCTCCGGTAGCGGAAACGTGCCCGACTGTTCGATTGGATTCTGAGTGGCCAATAGAAAAAAAGGCCGTGGAAGTTCATGTCGTTGGCCTCCGTAGGTGACCTGATACTCTTGCATCACCTGTAGCAGCGCTGACTGAGTCTTTGGCGGTGTCCGGTTGATTTCATCAGCCAATAGAATGTTCGTAAACACAGGCCCTTTGACAAATCTAAAGTGACGTTTTCCTTCATCGTCTTCCTCAAGGAGTTCAGTTCCGAGGATATCCGTTGGCATAAGGTCTGGCGTGAACTGGATGCGATTAAAGGATACGCCTACAACCTCTGATAGAGAACGAATCATCAGCGTCTTGGCCAGTCCAGGTACCCCTTCGAGTAAAACATGACCGCCAGCGATCATCCCGATAATCAATTGGTCGATGACAGTAGACTGGCCAACGATGACCTTCCCGATCTCCTTCTTGAGTGTTGGGAGTTTCTGGATGAGTGCTTCGATCTGCGATTTGTCCAAAAGGAGAAGGTAGTTGTAGGTTGAGGTTAAGCAGTCATGGCGTACATGACGATGTTAACCCCAAACTTAGTGTTATCATTCTTGTACCATCTCTTATTACGGAAGTCGTAATCCCACTCGCATCCGTAGTCCTTGTTAGAGTATAGTACTCCGATACGATCATTGATGATGATAGCTTTGAGATAGTCATGTACAAGATCATCTCCCCATCCATTGAGCTCTTGCGACGTTGTTGGAGGTCCATCAAACTCAAAGAAAGAGCGGTAGAGATAATGATCGTTGGGTATTTTTTGTAACGACTCTGGTCCGAAGAGTTCCTCCATCTGAGCTTCAAACGACTTCGCAAACAGACCATCAATATCATGATTACAGTCATCTGCAAATACAAACCCACCTCTTCTCACGTATGCTTCAAAATTGGCTCGTTCTTGCTTTGTGAACTGAACTAACCTGTGCCCTGCGATGTAGGCGAAAGGTGATTGGAAGATCTCCTGACTCGATAGCGGCACGATCTTCTCCTCTGTATCTACGGGAATCGTCGTGTACTCGATCAAAGAATGCAGGAGATTGGAAGGCATGCGTTGATCTACATCCCAGTCTCCACTTTCATACATGAGTCTTGTGAACGTAAATCCTGACATCGATCAGTCCTATTCTTCCGACAATTCGGCATCCACTAACAGATACATGAGTCTGTTAATGTCGTCAGCATTGAGCTCGAGCTTTCCCTTGAGCACAACTTGTTCAGCAGTGTATTCTACAGGCTCGATACTTACGACTTCCATCACTGTCTCAGGTCCCGCTCCACCGCAGAAAAAGCACATGTTGTATGGATATGCAGAGAAGATAAACTCCTGGTGACTGCGATATCCTTCGATCGGAATAATGTATCCTTTGACCACTACTTCTTGGCCCTCCAGAGCCTTCACATCTTCTGCGAATACCGGCTTGTCGATCTTGAATCCTAAGAAGTCGTCGTATTCCTTTTTGTATGTGATTTTGGATAAGGTTTTCCAGACACTTTCGTCGGTACTCAGGTCATATTCACTCTGGGTATGTCCTAAGGTAGCAACCAAGCTTATCAAGAATATGGGTAGTAGAATTCTCATGATGTCCGAAATTACGCTGTTCCAACATTACCACTTCTTCAGTTGGTTCAGGTTGGCACCTTTCCTAAGTATTGGTTAACAAATGACGTTGAGCGATTTGGGAAGTACTCTAAACTCAAAGGTACCCGGCTCACAGGGGTATCCCTCACCATCGATGTGCATGAACGTATTATCGTGGGTGGTTAGCGTGATTACTGAGGCACGATCGGAGGTTGCGAGTTTACTGCGATGCATTGTACCTGCCCAGAACCTCCAAGCATTACCAAAGTAGCTCCGCTTCTTGGCGTCATGTATGATCACAGCATCAAGTAGACCATCTTCAGTATCTGCTTTGGCAGCGACCTTGAAGTGATAACCGAACATGGATCCATTTGCAATATTCACAGACAGAAAGCGCCCCGTATAGGTCTGCCCATCGATGTCTACTGTGTATCTGCGATTCTGATACTTGACACTTTCGATGATAGCACCTCTGAAATAGGTTCCGAATCCACGCTTTGTGCTGTGTTTGGTTTTGTATGCTACTAAGCCGTCGATTCCGACTCCGGCCATATTCAGGAAGAATCGGTCGTTCATCTGGACGGTATCGATCTGCTTGATTTTTGGGTCACCGAGAAGTCGGAGTGCTCGTCGAGCGTTTCGGCCGATTCCCAGATGCATCGCTAATCCATTTCCAGATCCTCCAGGGATAATGCCCATGGGTGTCTCGGAATGGATGAGACCTGCGGCAACTTCATTCACTGTACCATCCCCGCCGACTGCGATGATGGCGTCATAACCGTTATCCTTTTGTTGTCTGGCGATTATTGTTGCGTGGCCAGCATATTCTGTGTGCTGGATAGAACAGTCATATCTATCCGTAGGTAGTCTTTCTGCGATAAGCAGAGGAAGTCGATCCTTGCTATCCACCCCGGCAAAAGGATTTATGATGAAGAGATATTTGCGTTTGTCCTTCTTCATCGGAATACGAAATATCGCTGCATTGGAAAATTGAAGCAGAAACCGACCGCTATAGCAGTTACCAATTTAGCTATGGTATAGTGTCCTACCCGAAGTACTTCTGATAGCACGTAGACGCCGTATGTATTCAGAAGGATACTACCCGCCACAGTAATCGCAAATCGCAGGCTCTGGCCACCGATACCGTGGTCTGTGCTTGCATATGCCCAGTGTCTTCCTAAAAAAAATGCGACAATAGCACCACAAACTGCACCGACGAAGGCAGACCATACGATAGGGAATATGAAAATCTCACGACAGACGATGAGAACGAATGCATCCACTGCAGTTGCCATGAGAGCCGTGGCATTATGCCTAAAGAAAGAAATGCCGAAGGGTACAGCCTTGGAGTGAGTCGTCATACCTATGTCCATCCCAAAGCTATGAAGAGTCCACGGATCAATATGTTGGCATAAATCCCGGCGACGATATCGTCCAAAAGGACACTCCAGGATGACTCAAGTCGATCAAATCGTCTAATGCCCAGCGGCTTTGCTATGTCAAAAGCTCTAAATGCAATGAATCCGATCAACAGTGTTTTCCAGTCCATTGGTAATAGGAGCATGGTGATCATCATGCCAATGACCTCGTCGATGACGATGCGACCATCATCATGCGCCCAGCTCGCTGGAAGATGGTCGATCGCCCAGACACCTATTATACATAGCAAAACAATGGCTACTGCAGACACCAGAACTGATTGGCTAAGACTACTCAACCCAAGAAGTAGAGGAATAGCAACTAAGCTCCCCCAGGTGCCCGGAGCAACAGGTAATAGTCCGACTCCCAGGGTCGAAGCGATGGAGATGGCAGCTAAACCTTTCGGCTGGCCCATTTTTTTAGAGTTCCCCTGCCATCTCAAGGATCTTATCGTTCAGATTCTTGTGCTGGATGAATAGGTTATGCTCAGGGTGATTGTCTGGGGCTGACTGTGGAGACTTGAGATAGTAGCTCAACCACTTCTGAATACCACTCTGGCCTGCTCTTTTTGCGAGGTCTAAGAACAACGCCAAGTCCAATACCAGTGGGGCTGCAAGTATTGAATCTCGGCAGAGGAAGTCCACCTTGATCTGCATCGGATAATTCATCCAGCCTACAATGTCGATGTTGTCCCATCCTTCTTTGGCGTCTCCACGAGGAGGATAGTAATTGATACGCACCTTGTGGTACATGTTGCCATACAGATCGGGGTACTTCTCAGGTTCGAGGATTTGTTCCAGCACTCCAAGTTTAGATACCTCCTTTGCTTTGAAGTTCTCAGGGGCGTCTAATACTTCACCATCTCGGTTACCCAGGATGTTTGTGCTAAACCAACCTTCTATCCCAAGGTATCGGGATTTAAATCCAGGGGCTAACACTGTCTTCATGAATGTTTGGCCGGTTTTAAAGTCTTTACCAGCGATCGGTGTACCTGTTTGCTCTGCCAGCTCGACGATCGCGGGGACGTCACAACTGAGGTTAGGAGCACCATTAGCATACGGGATACCAAGCTTTACTGCAGCATAGGTGTAGATCATGCTTGGCGGGATGTCCGCAGCATTATTTCTTAGGCCTGCTTCGAGTTTCTCGAGGCTGCTGTGCGTCTCCGACTCTTCGATATACATCTCAGTACTACCGCACCAGACCAGAACGATGCGATCACATCCATGCTCGGCTTTGAACCTCATGATGTCATCCATGACCATCTCAGCGAGTTCCATCTTGGTGGTACCAATCTTAACATTCGGGCCAGAGATATTTTTGACATATTCTGGATCGAAGACGGCCTTCATAGGACGTATCGGCTCTAATTCCTCTTTAAGTTGCTCGATCATGTATCGGTCCAGGACCGCAGCGTTTACCGTGGATTCATAGACGTTATCCTCATAGATATCCCAGCCACCGAAGGCGATGTTGTCTAAGTCTTGGATGGGGACAATTTCTTTGATCGGACGGCTATTCCCCTCTGCATCTGTGATGTCTCCGATCTGGCTCAGAGAACCAATTGGTTTAGCTAAGCCCCTCTTAGCGGCGATACAGCCTGCGATGAATGTGGTCGCAACAGCACCAAGTCCAGGGATCAAAATGCCAAGCTTTCCTTTTGGTGAGAGTGATTGAGCCGTCTCCGTCATGTGTTAGATCTTAATGTAGGACGGGGAGAGGGGCCTTCATCAAAGTGTCTAATCGCTCGTCTCCTCGTCTAAGGGGGCGCAAAGGTACAGGGGCATGACCAAAAATGCACCTCTACTTTAAATTATTGTAAACAAAAATGTACTCAAGGTTAACTCAGTGTTATTCAGCCAGCCTGGACTTCACGGAGAAGTAGTTGCTCAAAGCTTCGATAGACAGACATCCGTCGTAGGAAAATCATAAAAACATAAGAGAGTATCGCACAAATGATCCCCAATAGTACGTCGATGACATAGTGATGTTGGCTGTAGACTGCAGCAAACCATGTCCCAACCGATAAGACAACAAAAAAAACAATCCATCCAGGCTGGCGAAGTCGAACTGCAGTGAGTAAACCTACCATTGGATATGCGCTGTGAAGAGAAGGGATCGCAGCGAAAGGATTACCCCCTTTTGCATAGATGCTGTGAAAGACTGGAATTCCGATGATACGGTCAAATTCACTAAGAAGACCTTCACTACCTGGTACAGCAGTGTCCATAACAGGCCCGTAATTTATATAATACCATGGCGGTGCCGCAGGAAAACTGTAGTAGCAGATGTATCCGATCAAATTCGCCAAAAGAAAGGTGTAGCCAAACCTCACGACTTCGTTTCGTCGTCTGGCATAGAGATAGATGGCGTACGTCATTGGTGCAGGCATCCAGAGTATATAAGAACCTCCCGCGAATAGCGATAGCAGATCATGTGTCCTGCTCTGGAACCACTCGCACAGTGTAATCAGCCCATCTGAGGATGGAATCCCAAACAGTTTTATCTCTGCTTGGTAGAGATCAGAGACGTGTACAGGTGAAAACAGATAGTTGGGAAAGGCACCAAGAAAGTCATAACTCACCCAGAAAAGTGCAAATGGGCTTAGGACAATCACGATCTCATACGTACGAGTATGAAGGATAATCATGGCTACAACGAGGATGACCATCGATAGATGATCAGATCTCCAACCGATAACTCCCAACGTCATGGCGAGATAGACCACGGTAAATACCGCAGCGATGATTGAGCGTTTAGTCAAGGGCTGCATAAGACTAATGAGATCGACTAAGCAAAGTGCGCCGGGTATACAACAGACGTCGAATAGCAGAGACAGTAGTCATCCAGGTGAACACCACTAACCCACCAACATATCCATCGATACCAAACATTAGAGGTTGTAGAACATCACTTCCTTGACTCAGATAGGATAATCCCCAGATGATCGACCAAACTCCGATGAAAACAATACGCTCTGGTCTTTGCATCAAACCAACACTGCAGTCTACCCCAAGAGATTCCGCACGCGAACGTGTGTAACTCACCATGATCGAACTCATACAAGCCACAAAACATAGAACCGCCCCTATCAAGTTATCGAATGCGAAAAAGTAGAGGATCATACCGAGGAACATAATGAACTCGCTGTAGCGATCCACGACTGAGTCAAAAAAGGCACCAAACACTGACTTCAGATCATACAGCCTCGCTAATCGTCCATCCATGGTATCCATGAGTCCTGCAAACCCCAACCAAATACCAAATCCGAACAGACACTCCCCATATTGGAGCGATTCGAAATGGAGATAGTTAGTGAGGTGCAGCGCAGCGGCGACATTAAGGATAAGGCCCAAGATGGTGATTACATTGGGTGTGACACCGAGCCTGTGAAGTCCATGCACAGCGGGATCGAATACTCCATATAATATCTGTCTGCCGATCTCCTTATAGCCCATAATAGCCTGCAAAAGTACGATTTAGACCTTCCTATCTAAAGGCACAGTCATGCACGTAGACAGCGTGGCAGGTCAGAGTTCTAAGCACTCGGGTTAACAACTCCTTAAGTAGCTGGTTAGAGGTGTACGTCGAACGACCCACTACCTTCGATTTCTATGAAAAACTTGCTTTGTCTTACCATCTTTTGTTTGGTGACCCGTCTATCCGCTCAGCATCACGATCATGACTATTCTCTACGAGTCGGATCGGTAGATAAGGCACCGCTGATCGATGGTCGGTTGGATGAAGCAGATTGGCAGAAGCAAGTCGCTGCAAAAGATTTCATGCAATATTTCCCCACTGATACCTTGCTCGCTGAGGCGAAGACGGAGATTTACATGATGGCTGATGATGCAACGCTATATGTCGGTATCAGATGCTATTCATCTGGGAATGATTGGATTGTGACATCACTCCGCCGAGACTTTAGAGCAGGAGGCAATGACAACATCACACTGGTCTTTGACTCATTTGATGATCAGACCAACGCTATCTTCTTTGGCATTAATCCGGAGGGTGTAATTAGAGAAGGGTTAATCAGCGGTGGTGGAAACCAACGGCAAGATTTCTCAGAATCATGGGATAACAAGTGGGTGGGAGAGGCCTCCAAATTTGATGGTGGATATACAGCAGAGTTGGCCATCCCGTTCAGCACGCTGAGATATAAAGCGGGTAACAACAGATGGGGATTTCTATCCTACAGATTTGATACGCAGACAAACGAGCGATCTACATGGCCGCCCATTCCTCAGAATCAAATCTTGTTCAATCTGGCACATACTGGTCCTATGGTTTGGGATGATGCCCCTCCAGAGAGTAATAGCAATATCAGCCTCATCCCATTCGTCAGCGCCGGTACCGCTAAGGACTTTGAGGAAGGTGAGCCATCAACACAAAATTTTGACTTCGGTGGGGATGCCAAGATCGCACTGACCTCAGGACTAAATCTCGATGTAACGGTTAATCCAGACTTCTCGCAAGTAGAGGTTGATCGTCAGATAACTAACCTGGATCGATTTGAAATCTTCTTTCCAGAGCGCCGACAATTTTTCTTAGAGAATGCAGATCTGTTTGGGCAGTTTGGTTTCGGAGCGATCAATCCTTTTTTTTCACGGCGGATTGGAGTTGGCGTAGACACCAGCACAGATGTGACGATTCAAAATCGCATTCTCGGTGGCGCGCGTCTTAGCGGGAAGGTGGATCAAAATACGCGCATAGGTCTTCTCAATATGCATACCGCATCTAACCAGGCTCAAGGACTTCCTGCAACGAATTACAGTGTCCTTGCTCTTCAGCGCAACGTCCTGGACCGATCGAATATCGGCCTTATCGCAGTTAATAAGCAGAGCTTCGGAGAGGATGTCGAAGGCCTTGGTCTGAATAAGTTTAATCGTGTGGTTGGAGTGGATTTTAATTATGCATCAGCGGATAACTCGTGGACCGGTAAGACATTTACACATGCATCATTCACAAGTGATGGCACCTCGGCTTTGGCACATGGGACTCGCATCGAAAGAAACACAAGACCATTTGGCAGTGAGTTCGTTTTCTCTTATGTCGGAGATGATTACAACGCAGAGACCGGATTTATCAGAAGAACCAATTTCCTTAGGGCATCAGGGTTCGCTGAGTCGAGGTTATATCCATCACAAGGGTCAGCAAATCGGATAAATCTCGGAGCGGGATACGAATTCTTGTGGCGGCCGGACTTTGGACTATCAGATCGCTCGGTTGCCTTGTTTGCAGAGTTCAGGATGAATTCTACGGCCAATTTTGAGTTTGGGGTGGAGCATTCATTTGTTCATCTCTTCGATGAATTTGATCCTACTGGCACTGATAGTCAACCACTGGCTGCGGATCAAGACTTCGAGTGGTTCAATGCATTTGCCAGTTTTGGGACCAACTCTCAGGTGCCGCTGTTTCATCGATTTGGTCTATTCGTTGGCGAATACTTCAACGGTAGTCGATATGGGATCAGAGGAACAACAACATATGTCTATAAACCTAAAGGGTCTGTCCAGCTCGATTATGCGGTCAACTTTTTTGACATGCCTCATCTGGATGAGATTAAGTCAACTGTTTTAATCGGCCCACGGATTGACTATACATTCTCGCGATCACTGTTTACGACAGTATTTGTACAGTACAACAGCCAATCGCAGAATACGAACATCAACGCTCGCCTCCAGTGGCGCTTTGCACCGGTAAGTGACTTCTTCTTGGTCTTCACTGACAACTACTTCACAGGAAACAGTTTTGAGCCGAGTGATCGGTTTGTCATGAATATCCGCAACAGATCTATCGTAGCTAAACTTACTTATTGGCTCAATGTCTGATGCGCTGTGATAACACCCTTCGTAGACAAGACAAACGAGTTGGTAGACTTTATCCACATCTCTCCAGGCATGTACGAGACATTCGCTCGGTAATCATCTAACACCATCATCAACTAAACATCTGACATGAGGCAACTGCTACTCCTTATTATACTATACTTCTTCGTCGGCAGTGCCCATGCACAGTTTGGCAATTTTGGGGGCGGTCCCAAGATCAAAGGCAAGATCAGTGGAACGCTTATCGATAGTCTCACTAATGAGCCCATCAGTTTTGCTTCGCTCTCGCTCCGCAAGACGGGCAAAACCAAGATCCTTAATGGGGCGCTCAGTGAGGATGATGGCAAGTTTGTGTTCACAGATGTAACCCCTGGCGAGTATGATATCGAAATCTCCTTCATGGGTTATGCGACGAAACTGCTGTCCAAGGTCGAAACCACGAAGAAGTCACCCGATAACAATGTTGGCACTGTCCTTCTGGCATCCACAGACTTACTTCTGGAAGAAGTAGAGATCACAGGAAAGCGTGAATTGTTTGAAAATAAGGTAGACCGCATCGTATTCAATGCTGAGGATGATTCCTCAATAGCTGGAGGTGATGCTACTGATGTGCTGCGAAAAGTGCCGAACTTATCTGTAGATCTCGATGGAAATGTGTCTATCCGAGGTTCACAGAACATACGCATCCTTATCAATGGAAAGCCATCTGGTATGTTTTCTAACAATGTCGCAGATGCGCTTAAGATGTTCCCAGCTGATCAGATTAAAAAAGTAGAAGTAATCACCTCTCCGGGCGCGAAGTACGAAGCTGAAGGAAGCGGAGGGATCATCAACATCGTCACGAAGAAGGCGAACATCGAGGGTATCGCAGGAACGATCAATGCATCAGGCGGGAATCGACAGAACAATGCCTTCGTTAATCTCAATGCTGGCAAAGGTCGATTTGGAAGTACGATAAATGGTGCAGTCTTCTATAGTGTGCCGCTCGATGGGACATTCAGTTTTGACCGAACGGACATCACACCGGCAGGTAATCGTGAGTTGACCCAGTTTGGCATCAACCAGACGGAGCGACTCGGATTTAATGGATCAGCCAGTGCCTTCTATGATATCAATGCCTACAATTCTTTCAATACTTCTTTTACGACTCGGGGATTTGGGTTTGATACAGATGGTGTCATCGATGGTAGTTTCCTTACTCCTGAGGCTGGTCAGGGCTTTCAGTTTTCGCGAGATCAACTGACGGATAACTTGGTCGCAGGGTTTGACTGGAACACCGATTACACTCGAACATTCGAAGGGAATGAGACACAAGAACTGGTTTTTGCCGTGCAGCTCTCTCGTAATGACCAGGATCAGGATAACTCCGTCATCGAAACAAACAGCATCTCTGAGCTCAACCGCGATGAGTTTCAATTTAATGACAGTGATAATCTTGAGTACACTGCCCAAGTGGATTATACACACCCACTGAGTAAGTCGGTTAAGCTTGAAACTGGTGCTAAAGGTGTCATCCGGGATATCGTAAGTGACTTTCAGTACACGAGTAGACCCTTTGGGACGACCGAGGACTACGTCGTGGACGACCGAAGATCTAATCTGTTCAACTATGGTCAGGACGTATATGCCGGCTACGGACAGCTCAGCTTCCCGATCGGTAAGTTCCAAGCCATCGCCGGTCTGAGATATGAGCGTACAGATATCACCGGGGATAACCAGACGGGAGAAATTGATTTTCAGAATGATTACGATAACTGGATCCCGAATTTTACGATCTCACGTCCCCTGAAGAACTTCCGAAATCTCAAGTTGAGCTACTCGAAGCGGATATCACGACCGAGCTTGCGGTTTGTAAATCCGTTTAACAACTCCATCGATCGAACGAACGTCAGTGTTGGAAATCCATTCTTAGATCCGGAGATCACGCATCAGTATGAGGTCGGTTACAACACGAGAGTGGCCGGGTTTAACATCTTCGGTTCAGGTTACTTCAAGCGAACGAATGGCATCATCGAGCAAGTCCTCGGTGTAAATGAGCAAGGTATATCGGTTAACACCTTTAACAACGTAGGGACTAATAATTCCTTCGGAGTGAACATGTTCGTCAATAAGTCTATCAACAAGTTAACAGTCAGATTCGGTGGAGACATCTTCACCTATGATGGGGAGGGCGTAGTGAATGGTGAGCCGCGAGAAAACTCAGCGTTGCAGTATCAACTGTTTACAAACGGAGAGTACAGTTTCAGTGGCACAGTGAAAGCTGACTTCTTTGGATTCTTCCGTTCAGACCAGGCTACGTTGCAAGGTTCGACTCCAAGCTTCAGCATCTTCGGTGTAGGATTGCGGAAGGACTTCGGAAAGCAATGGAGCCTTGGGATTCGGATAATTGAGCCGTTTGCAGAGAACAAAGGATTTAACACCGCACTGGAGGGAGCAAACTTCTCACAAGTATCAGCCTTCACGATTCCTTTCAGATCCTTCGGTATGAATGTCCGCTACAAGTTTGGTAAAGTTGATTTCAAAGAGCGCCGAAGTAAGATTCGTAACACTGATCAGAAGTCTGATGGCCAGGGCCAAGGACAACAAGGTGGTGGCGGACCTGTTGGTGGGTAATGACAACAGAAGATCTTTGGATCGGAGACCGAGTTCAGCTTAAGGTATCTGGTCGAGAAGGTATATACAAAGGGACAGCAGAAGATGGTCGGCATCGGGTCACCGTTGGGGATAAGGTCATCCTTACCAGCATTGAGAACCTCCATGTACTACCGGATATCGAGCCGGTCAAGCGCATCAGCATCGTTGATGCGTCATCAAAGCCAAGGGGTTTGCCCCCTAAGACTTCTGTCGATCTCCATGCTGAAATGATTGATACATCACTGCAGACCGCACCTCCACAGATGATCTTACGCAGACAGCTTCAGGTGTGCCAAGATTATCTCGATGACGTGATCGCTCATGGGATGAAGATCGTGACAATCATACATGGCAAGGGCGATGGTACGCTACGCACGGAGGTACGAGCACTCCTTGAGGAGTATCCACAGATCCACTTTTACAACGATGCGCATGATGGCGGGGCGACCGAAGTCTGGCTGAGGTGATCCATCTTAGGATGACTACTCAAAGCCATTCACCCCGGCAACGGTCGTGTACTTGAAGCTCAGCTTCGCATCGGGATGGATGTACTTGAAGGCTGACTGTGCCATGAGTGTCCCTTCGTGAAAACCGCAGAGGATGAGCTTCAGCTTTCCTTCGTAGGTATTGATATCACCGATAGCATAGATGCCGGGTACATTCGTGCTGTAGTCCCGGGTGTTTACCTCGATCGCATTTCGGTCGATGTTTAGCCCCCATTCAGCGATCGGTCCCAGTTTAGGTGACAATCCAAATAGAGGTATGAAGTGATCTACTTCTTTGGTGAATTCACCTTCAGTTTTTGACTTAATAGTGACTTCAGAGAGCACGCCATTGCCTTTAACTCCTACAGCTTGGGCCTCAGTGATGAGGTTCACTTTTTTTGCTTGCGCTAATGCCATGACCTTGTCCACGCTATCGAGTGCTCCTCTAAAGCTGGTGCGCCTGTGGATGAGTGTTACTTCTTTAGCGACGTCGGCGAGTTCTATCGTCCAATCCAAGGCAGAATCCCCTCCTCCGGCGATGAGTAGCTTCTTATCTCGGAACTTTTCGGGATCCTTCACCATGTAGTCGACACCCTTGTCTTCGAATCGGTCCAGGCCTTCGATTGGTGGTTTTCGAGGTTCGAAACACCCCAACCCTGCCGCGATTGCAATCACAGGAGCCTGAATCTTGGTCCCACGATTAGTAGTGAGTTGGTACATCTTTTCATCCACCTTTTCGATGGATTCTGCACGCTCACCAAGAGTGAAGCCTGGATTGAACGGTGCAATTTGTTCCATCAGATTATCGACGAGCTCTCCTGCCAATACGCTTGGGTAGCCCGGTATGTCATAGATGGGCTTCTTTGGGTAGATTTCTGCCAGTTGTCCCCCAGCGACCGGAAGCGCATCTACTAAGTGACACTTGAGTTTGAGCAGTCCAGCCTCGAATACCGCGAACAGTCCGCAGGGACCAGCTCCGATGATGAGTATATCTGTCTTGATCATAATGACTGATTCTAATGTGATATTCTTAAGTCGTGGTGTGTAGACCACATTCCATCTTTGACTTTCCGGCCCAACGTCCCGATCGACCTTCTCCCTTTATGGTGCAATGCGTACATCCGACGCTGTCGTAACCCTCTGCTTTCATCGGGTGAGGTGGGATGTTATGATCGATCAAAAATTGTTCGAACCCCTCTGCGGTGGTATCAATGTTCGGATGCATCTTAATAATGCCTTTCCGAGCCTCAAAGATTTCAAGATTTTCTCTAAAGGGATTGGAGTTCATTAGTAGTCCAGATACCCAAATTTGTTTCCCTGATTTGTATGGTTCAAAGGGCTTGACCTTGTTAATGTGACAGCATTGATCAGGATCTGTCTCCCACAGATGTGTTTCTCGCGACTTCATGTTGTCGTCGATGGATGGCAGTACATTGATAATATTCAACCCCAGTAGATTGGTGAGCGTCCTTTTATAAGTAAGGGTCTGCTTAAAGCAAAACGTTGTGTCGATGAAGTGAATAGGATGTCCCGGAGCAACTTCGCTAACCATGCCCATCAGAATCCCAGATGTTGTCCCGAAAGACGAGGTGACTAAAATCTCGTTATGGTCAAAATCAGAAAAAACCTGCTCCAATCGCTGAAGAGGAGATAATGAGCCATACGTTTCATTCAGCTCTATAATGTTGATGTCTGAGCTTGTCATGATGACTTGATTAGTGAAGAGGTGATACGATTGAGTTCTTTGACCTTATACTCGAAGTCTCCTTGCAGCTGGTCCCGAACGATCTTCAGGTGGTCCATCAGCTCGGCTGTTTCGACAGGGAGGATTTGTTCAAAGGCCTGTCTGAATCTCTTGGCAAAAGTTGGCGACTTACCATTGGTAGAGATAGCCACCTTCAGATCGCCGCGAGTGACAATAGAACCCATGTAAAAGTCGCAGAGTGCAGGCGTATCTGCGATGTTGACTATTTTGTTCTTAGCTTTAGCTGCATCGTATACCTGCCGATTGATATCGGCAAAGTTGGTGGCTGCGATCACGATATCAGCTTGATCTACATCTGCTGGATCGAATTCGCGCTGGATGAATCGAACTTGACTGGAGTGATGCTGCAGTAAAGACTGAACTCCTTCTCCTGCCCATGTTGCCACAACGGTAATGTTTGCGTTTGGACTACTCTTGAGGATGAATGAGAGTTTCTCTTCTCCCACCTCACCTGCACCTACGATCAGCATCTTGAGCCGATCCAGCCTAAAGAATACTGGATATAGTGTGTTGTTGGTCATATCGCGATGTTTTGAAGCGCGCGTTGACGAGCATATTCAGGATGAAGCCCTACCACCTCTCCTATGATAATGATCCCGGGTCCTGAGATTCCGGCTTCGTTATGGATATCTGTAATACTATCGACTGTACCCAGATGAATTCGTTCATCTGGCCGGGAGCCATTCTCGATGATCATCACTGGAGTTGTAGACTTGCCCTCACGCTTGAGTAGTTCGCAGATATCCTTTAGTCTTCTCATACCCATGAGGATGACGAGTGTCGCATTGGTTTTTACTGCTGTTCCGATGTCTTGCGAAAGCTGATGGTGCTTAGTTGTTCCTGTCAACACCCAAAAGCTCTCCGATATATGTCTTCTGGTCAGAGGAACTTGTTGCAACAGTGCTAAGCTGGTAGTAGAACTTACTCCAGGAACGAGATCCACATGGATGCCTCTCTCTCGGAGATAGGTCAACTCTTCATGCCCCCTACCGAAAACAAATGGATCGCCGCCCTTTAATCGAACCACATGTTCAGCACGTAGCGCTGACTGGACAAGCAGGGCATTGATATCTGGTTGCTTCAGGCTGTGCTTACCGCACCTTTTTCCGACATAGATGAGTTCGGCATCATGGGAAGCATATTGGAGTAGTTCTTCTCCCGATAGCGCATCGTAGAGGATGATGTTGGCGCGCTGGATCGCTCTCAGACCTCTCACGGTGATGAGATCTGCCGCTCCTGGTCCTGCTCCAACTAATGTGATTGTGCCGTATGCCATGATATTTGATTAAGCTGTGTAGTAGTCAGTGATCACCTCTTTCGATCCGATATTGGCACGATAGGTTAGCACTTGTGTGAGGAAGTTCTTTGCCTTGGCGTAGTAGTCAGTGGCGAAAGTCAGGGACGGTTCTGACTGATTGATCGAGAGGACTAAGTCTTGAAAATTATCTTGAAATGGGATGAGGGATGTGTCTATGATGTGTTCTTGGAAGTCGGAGATAATCTTTCGATGCGTATTGCACTTGATGTCTTCTCCAAGTAGAACTCCTTTGGCCCCGATTACAAATGCAGAGTACGCATAGAAAATCGCATCTGAAGAAATACCCTGAGCAAGTGATTCTCCTGCTTTGGATAGTTTATCCTGAGCGTCTTTAAGAATTACTCCGACCATATCGAGTATGACTCCAGCACATTCACCAACTCCGATCTCCTGCTGATACAAGTGATCTTGTCCCCAGTCCATTTGCTCCTGTTCTGAGATCTGGCTTACGTCGGTGAATGGCTTGATGATATTGTAGAAGTATTTGCGTCCTCCCATGCGCTGATAGAAGTGGTTGAAATACTCTCCATCCATTCGATGTTCGTGGTAGTGATCGAGTAGGCTACTGACCACCTGAGGGATCCATTTAGTAGGGACCTTGGTGATCTTATCGGCTATGGTGGCAACCCCACTTGGGTCGACACCTCCACCGATCAGCACCTGCATGGCTGGAATGACCTTTCCATCTTTTTTGATAGAGCTCCCATGAAATCCGATGTTCCCGATCGTATGCTGTCCACAGGCGTTCATACAGCCAGAGATCTTAATCTTGATGTGGTTTTCTTCGATCAGATCAGGATAGTCTCGACGTAGCATCTCCTCTAATACGCCAGCTAAACCAGTGGAGTTAGTTACCCCCAGGTTACATGTGTCGGTACCGGGACATGCTGTGATATCTGCTATTGAGTCATATCCAGGGTCAGCAAATCCAAATCCATCTAAGACGGTATACAATTCCTTCAGATGGTCTTCGTGGATGAATTTGAGAAGGATGTTTTGGTTGATCGTTAGGCGAATGTCATCGGCTGCATATTTGCGCACGATCTTAGCCAAGTAGCGTGCTTTTTCAGAACTGAGGTCACCCAAGAAGACCTTGATGTAGACCCCGTAATATCCTGGTTGCTTCTGTTCGAAAGTGTTCGTGCGACGCCATTGGTTATAGAGTTCTTCATTTTTGATGGCTACACGCTGAGGGGCAAAATATTGAACAGGGCCCCCGAACTGCACTGATTCTACTGCGATCGGATGGGATTGGGAGGAGAGAGCAGTTCGTTCCGCCTCAATCAACTCTAAGAAGTGATCTAAGCCTAAATTTTTGATTAAAAACTTGAGACGTGCTTTATGGCGTTTTTCACGTTCGCCATATCGATCAAATATCCTCAAGGACGCCTCCATGAATGGGATAATTTGATCAGTAGGCAAAAAGTCAAAAGCTACCTGTGCTGGCATCGCCTGCGCCCCTAAGCCCCCTCCAACAACTACTCGAAATCCTCGGACACCCTCTCGAATCAACGGAATGAATCCAAAATCATGCATGAAAGTCAATGCTGTATCGCTCTCTGATGAGGAGAATGCCGGCTTGATTTTGCGTCCCATCTCCTGGCAGATTGGGTTGCGCATGAAGTAGTGAGCCACAGCGTCCGCATATGGGCTCACATCAAAAGGCTCTAAAGGATCGATACCTGCCTCAGCTGAAGCAGTTACATTTCGCACGGTGTTACCGCATGCTTCCCTCGCGGTGACTTGCTTCTCAGCGAGCTCTGTCCACACCAGAGGGCTATCCTCGAGTTTGACATAGTGGAGTTGGATATCCTGACGCGTGGTGATGTGTAGGTTTCCAGTGGCGTACTTGTCGGAGACATCTGCGATACGCACCAGTTGTTCGGCGGTTACTCGACCGTAAGGCAACTTGATGCGAAACATCTGTACCCCAAGCTGGCGCTGCCCATAGACACCCCGAGTCAGGCGATAAAGTTTAAAACGTTCCTCGTCCTCCTTACCAGACTTGTAGTCGGATATCCGTCGAGTAAGCTCGTTGATATCAGTCTGATCGTCAGCACTGATGGTCGTTAAAGTGGTTTGCGTATTCATTATGTCATTGATGTGGCGGTGAAAAACAAAAAGGCCCTTGCGATATCACTTCGCAAGGGCCTCCTGATGAATTTCATCATATAATGCACAGTCGAAGCGTCATCCTCCAGGAGGACAGCAGCAACAACAACATGCACAATTGATAATACTTCTCATCGGGGGCAAAACTAAGGCATCAGTTCAGATAAAACCAAGGCCTACAGCTTTCAATAGGCGTTAATGTCATGTTATGGACGCTACAATGAGAATCTGTCAGAAATAGAAAACTTATTGCCTCACACTAACCACTCATTGCAGCTAAGCCTGAATGCTGTATCTCTAATCTGCCGTTTTGATGTTCTCGTAGATCAGTTGTTATCAATGTACCTTTCGATAAGAAGAGATGACGTATGGAAACTTATGCCGCTGTGCTGACTTATGCTATCCCTGGATTCATAGGCTTGATTATTATCGAATATCTCTGGAGCCGTATTGTCCATCGGGATATCGCCAATTCAATGGATACTATCGCCAGTCTTAGCTCTGGGATGACTAACACGCTGAAGGATATGATCGGATTGGCATTGGTCATCGTCGGATATGAGTGGATGCATCGGCATCTGTCTCTTGGTGAAGTTCCTAATGATGTGCTCGTTTATGTTATCGCTTTTGTGATGATCGACTTTGCAGCTTATTGGTCACATCGATTTAATCATGAGATCAACCTGTTTTGGAATCGACACATCGTTCATCATTCTTCCGAAGAGTTTAATCTTTCCTGCGCTCTTCGACAAAGTATTAGTGGCATAATAGGGGTGTACTTCTTTCTGTCTATCCCGATGGCCATTATTGGCATTCCCCCTGTAGTGATGGCCGTGACAGCGCCTCTGCACTTATTCGCACAGTTCTGGTATCATACTCGTCTCATTGGTCGTATGGGTTTCTTGGAGCATATACTGGTAACACCATCTCATCATCGCGTTCATCATGCCATTAATGCAGAATATATCGACAAGAATTACGCAGCCATCTTTATCATCTGGGATAAGATGTTTGGTACGTTTCAAGAAGAATTAGAAGACGTCCCTGCTGTATATGGTGTCAAGAAACCTGTACAAACTTGGAACCCATTCCTCATCAATTATCAGCATTTGTGGTTGCTCATGACGGATGCTTGGCGTACCGCTGAATGGCGCGACAAAGCGCGGATCTGGTTCATGCCTACGGGATGGCGACCTGATGATGTCCAAAGGAATTATCCCATTGAGGTTGTGGACGATCCCAATATGTTGGTCAAGTATGCTCCAGAACAACCAAAGGGAATGGTGTTTTGGTCGTGGGCCCAGCTTATCATCGCCAACCTCCTCTTGTATTTCATGCTATCTCAGATAGCCAATCTGTCAGCAGGGCAGATAGCACTATATGTGGTCTTTCTTGGATTGACGGTATTCGCGTACACCAGTCTTATGGATGGCTCTGTCATGTCAATAGGTGCAGAGTTGATCAAGGCAGTGTTGGGAATAGCGATCATACTGACTGTCGGTCAGTGGTTCACGATAGACGACGTGCTACCGGGAGGGACCATCATCGTGGCGAGCTACATCATGGTGAGTTTGGTGATTACATCTTATTTCGTTCATCTACAGATGAAGACCAAGAGCCAACCACAGGTCCAATCCTACTGATCTGGTCCTCGAGCCTTATCCAGCAGATTACTGATGGTATCCGCCTCTTCTTCTGTGATGTGACCTAAGATGTTCTCCATATTACTGACATGGATTTCGATCTGATCGAGAAGCTGATTTCCCAAATCTGTAATAACGATATCGACTAATCTGCGATCTGTTGAACAAATCTCTTTTTGAACCCACCCTTTTTTAATCATTCGATTGATGAGTCGAGTGATGTCTGACATCTTATCCAGCATACGCTCACGGATCTGAGATGTGGTGAGTGGTTTCTTAGCACCCGCGAGGATCCGCAGGATATTGTATTGCTTCGATGTGATACCAAAGGGCGAAAAAAACTTCTTCTGCTGATCGAGCAGCCAACCGTGTGTGTACATCATGTTGACCATTGCCTTTTGATATGGGCTTTTGAACGGTCTGGTCTGTTGTATGGCCTTTTTGATGTCCATGTCTATCATAGGAATTCGAAACGCCAAAAACGAACTTCGGTTTGGAGGTGCGTCGAATACCGAAAAATAGGAATGTTCTCTAAATGCGATATGTACAGTGAAGGCGTACTTTTGGCTCCGACCCCGCAGCATGTTAGAAAAAGTACGTAAGTCTATTTCCAGTTACACCTTTCAGGATTGGTTCTTTTTGGTGTTTAGTGTTGTCTGGATTGCAGTTGTCCTCTTGGACTATCTGAATAAGCAGGTCATTTATGGCCCATCATTTACTTACTTCAAGTACTACGGTTTATTTGGTTTTTTAACCATCGTCGGGGTTTTCCTGAGCTTCTACGTGAATCGAATTTGGTTCGCTAAGGCGATGGATCGATCGGTGATTAATGGACTCGTCGTCTGGCTGCTAATGATCATAATCATATGGGCGATCACGTATGCATTTAACCGATATTGGAAGGCACCCTTGGATTTTTCTAACTATCTGCACTTGGCGGCCAAGTGTCTTTTTACCATCGGTAGCGCGCTGATTTTGGTGGTGGCGGCATATGGTTCGGGTTCTTGGGTTCGGACTCGCCTGTTCGTGGATGAGCGGTATCCGATTACCATGGCGATTACAGATCTGGCGATAGGGTTTGTGATTTACACCTTTGTATTGATGCTTTTAGGTGCCTTTGGATTACTGAATCCGCCTCTCATATTTGGCACCTTAGGATTGATGATCTTATGCAATTATGAGCAATCATGGCTGTTCGTCAAAAAGGTACTTTTCCAACCATATCGCTGGCCATCTGACTTAAATTTTTGGGGGGGCTTGCTCTTGTTTTTCATGTTGGTCTATCTGACGATGAACTTCCTGTATACGCAGGCGCCGTTTCCTTTGGGATTCGATGCACGTAACTACTATGTCAACATCTCTAAGCTCATCGGAGAATCACAAGCACTCGTCCCTGG
Organism: Bacteroidota bacterium; assembly: GCA_038523965.1. GTDB lineage: Bacteria > Bacteroidota > Bacteroidia > Chitinophagales > Saprospiraceae > JAJRXG01. The sequence goes on along the minus strand of JBCBIX010000003.1, from coordinate 538 downwards.
CTTTCAGCCTTATGCTTGGGGATTGGTTATGGCGACGGGTTATGCTGCCTTTGACAGCCCTGAGGTGACGATGTTCATCTCTACCCTGGGAGGAATCCTCGCCTTAGTAGCGATCTATGAATTTTGTACCACTCATCTGCGGATCTCATCTAATCTTTCTTTGCTCGTAACCATGCTATTCTTGGTATCTCCAACTGTCACTAACCATTGGATCATCGAGTTTAAGATTGATCTCGCATTGCTATTCGTACAGTTGGTTGTGGTGAACTTGTTTTTCTGGTGGGCCTATTCGCGCGAAGGACAAGTCCAGCCACTTCCGTTGATGCGGGACCGGAGAGATGTCATGGTGGTCATAGTCATAGGTGTCTTATTGGGCTATGGGTTATCTATCAAAGCGTTAAGTATATTCTTGGTCTTCGGGCTGTTTTTGGCCTTCTGGCATTATCAGGATGATGTCATCGGAATGCTTGGGCTTGCCGCGGTAGGGATCGGAATCATTTTGTTAGCCAAGTTGGACGCTCAAAGCGGTCTCCGCGAT
>JBCBIX010000002.1:0-90833 GCA_038523965.1 Bacteroidota bacterium | reverse complement strand
CAATTTTAAAAATCAGGTTATGGCAGATGTTGCTGCGAAAGTGAAAAAAATCATCGTCGATAAATTAGGTGTTGACGAAGGTGATGTCACCAATGAAGCGAGCTTCACAAATGATTTGGGAGCTGACTCCTTAGACACAGTAGAGCTCATTATGGAATTTGAGAAGGAATTCGATCTTTCTATTCCAGACGAAGAAGCCGAAAAAATCGAGACTGTCGGTGATGCAATCACCTACCTCAGTGCGTAGCATTGAGAGACCACACAGACCGTCCCAACAAGATCAAATATCCGCAGGCTCAGGTGAGTTTGTGGATATTTTTGTTTCATAGAGGATCATAATACAATCAATTGACCATGGAACGAGTCGTCATCACTGGAATAGGAGCACTCACTCCGATAGGAAACAACGTTCCCGCCTACAAGGCTGGACTTCTTGAAGGAGTGAGTGGTGCTGCGGAGATCACTCGATTTGATGCATCACTCTTTCGCACCAAATTCGCCTGCGAGGTCAAGGGATTTGATATCGAACAGCACTACCACCGGCGTGAGGCACGGCGAATGGATCCATTTTCGCAATATGCTATGGTAGTCGTGGATGAGGCGATGGCCATGTCAGGACTACTGGACTATGAGTATGATCCACTCCGAACTGGTGTGATCTGGGGTAGTGGTATCGGAGGATTCAAAACGCTGGAGGACGAGATCTCGGCAGCAGCTCTGCGAGAAGGGCCACCGAAGTATAATCCGTTCTTGATCCCTAAGCTGATCATCGACATTGCTTCTGGGCACATCTCGATGAAGTACAACCTCCAAGGACCTAACTACGCTGTGGTATCTGCATGTGCCACATCCAACAACAGCATCATCAGTGCATTGGATACCATTCGATTAGGTCGCGCTGATGTGATTGTAACTGGTGGTAGTGAGGCGGCCATAACCAAGACTGGAATCGGCGGATTCGGCTCAATGAAAGCCCTCAGTCCACGAAATGATGATCCCAGAACAGCTTCTCGTCCATTCGATAGAGATCGAGATGGTTTCGTCCTGGGCGAAGGAGGAGGTGCACTCATCTTAGAATCGCTTACACATGCTCGAAAACGAAAAGCTAACATTCTGGCAGAGGTAGCTGGTGCCGGCATGTCCGCCGACGCACACCACATCACTGCGCCACATCCAGAAGGTATAGGTGTACATGCCGTGATGTCCGAAGCCCTTAAAGATGCTAAGATGAATCCTGAGGATATCGATTATATCAATGTCCATGGCACATCTACACCACTCGGTGATATCGCTGAAAGCGTAGCCATCAAAAAGGTCTTTGGCGATCATGCTTACACGCTGAACATAAGCTCAACTAAGTCGATGACGGGCCATTTGCTTGGGGCTGCTGGTGCGATCGAGGCCATAGCGGGTATCCTCGCCTTAAACGAAGGAGTGATTCCACCGACGATCAATCATTTTACAGATGATCCTGAGATCGACAACAAGCTAAATTTTACCTTTAATCAAGCGCAGGAACGAGACATTTCCACTGTGCTAAGCAATACTTTCGGATTCGGAGGACATAATGCAACAGTGATATTCAAGAAATATGTCGGATAAGCGGATCATCTATTGATTAAGGAGACCTACAATTACTATCTATCTGCAGATCGCAGTCTCGCTAAGAAACTACGTAACGTCCTTGGATTCACTCCCAAAAAATTAGCCCTGTTCAAATTGGCGTTCTATCATAAATCGATGAATGACCGACAAACCCAAAATAATCAACACAACGAACGCCTCGAGTTTCTTGGTGACTCTATCCTGAGCACGATCGTGGCCGACTACCTGTTCATGAAGTACCCCACGTTCAACGAGGGCTTCTTAACCAAAATGCGATCGAAGATCGTCAAACGAAAAACCCTAAATACACTCGCCTCAGAGATGGGTCTGGACATGATCCTGAGCAGCTACTCCCAGGGCAAGCTTAGTCGGTCTATGATGGGGAATGCACTCGAAGCACTTATAGGAGCTATCTACATCGAGAGAGGCTATGCAGCTACAAAAGAGTACGTCATCAACGAGGTGCTCCTAAAACATCTCGACATCCACGCCCTCGAAGACAAGGACGACAATTTTAAAAGTCGACTACTTGAATGGGGCCAGAAAAATAATATCAATGTCGACTATCGTCTTGTCAGCAAATACAAACTGGATAAGAGGGACAGATTTAAAGTGGCTGTTATCGTAGACGGTGATGAAGTATCAAAGGCCGATGACTTCAATAAGAAGGCTGCTGAACAATCAGCCTCTGAAATCGCTCTACACAAGCTAAACATCACTTGATCGTACATGGATAGTCTCAGTCAGATCGTACTGGGTGCAGCGGTTGGAGAGGTCACACTGGGCAAAAAGGTTGGTAACCGTGCTATGCTTTGGGGTGCAGTCGGAGGGACAATTCCCGACCTCGATGTCATCTTCTCGCCTTTACTCACACCACTCCAAGACCTTGTCGTGCATCGTGGGTTTAGTCATTCGATTGTCTTCAGCATTTTCGGGGCTTTCCTTTTTGGGTGGCTGATTAAACGGTTGTATGCTTTTCGCTGGCATACCCACCTGGCAACAGCAGGATGGTTGTTGATCCCAATAGGAGTGACATTCTTTGTTTCTCGCATTTTCGAATCTGGCCTTGGGGCGATGGGTACCATCATCATGGCAGCTTTTCTAATCGTCTTCGGATTTCTGATCTGGAGACACTACCAGCGTCGGTCTTGGACAGAACCCAATGCCACAATGCGAGATTGGCAACGACTCATGTTTTGGTCGATTTTTACCCATCCCATTCTGGATTGCTTCACTACTTATGGCACCCAGTTGTTCCTACCATTCAGTTCCTACCGAGTAGCATTTAATGCCATTGCAGTGGCAGACCCGATCTATACAGCGCCATTTCTTATCCTCGTAGTCATCGCTTTTTTCTTCCACCGTGAGCGCACATTGAGGAGGACGCTCACCTGGGTTGGGCTGGTTGTGAGTAGTGGTTATTTGCTCTTTGCAGTAGTTAACAAGCAACGTGTCAATGCCGTCTGGACCGCTTCACTCGCTGCGAATAAAGCTGAGTATGTGCGATGGATGACCAGCCCTACGATATTTAACAATGTGCTCTGGAACTGCCTGGCAGAAACCGAGGATGCCATCCTCTACGGCCAGTATTCTCTATTTGATCATGAGAGGAAGGTTCACTTTCAGGTACTACCAAAGAATCGACATCTGGTAAAGGAATACTATGACGGCAAGACATTGAAAGTATTGGACTGGTTCTCAGATGGGTATTTAGTGTTCAGCCAAGACATGTCCGTGCTCCAGGCCAATGATCTTCGATTTGGAATCGGAACCCTTGCCGATGGGTCAGATCACTTCATCTTTCACTTCCCCCTTGAAGCACAAGAAGGCAGATTGACCATGACGGGGCTCAATGGTGGTCCACCTCCAGGTAGGGAGCAGGAAATGATATCAGCGATGTTCGATCGCATGTGGGGAAAGTGACCTAATCCAGAAGGTCAAACTGCTTCCCTTTGTATCGATCCTGGACCACTAACTCACGCAGAGATGTCAGTGTCTTGATGGGATCCTTGGTGACCTTACTATTCACGATCCAGGCTGGTGCTGCCCCACCTGGATCCACCAAGAAGTTATGCTTCACATGTATTGTACCATCACCGCGATCTTTAAACTCCCATGCACCACCACAATCGGTAATTCTGATCAGTTTTTTGTTAGTCTCATAGTCTTCCGCTTCGCACTGAACATCTATCGTCAGTAGCCGCTTCTCGGCGTCAAATGATATACGCTGATCCATGACGGCATCGCGATCCTTGATCGGAAATGGAAGCTTGAATCGGATATAGGTCACGTGACGATCAGGCTCATCGATGTAGGCTTTGACATCACCAGTATCTGGAAACAGATCTGGATAGGACTCAAAATCTTTGAAGAGTGCAAGTACCTGAGAGAAGTCGGCAGTAATATCCGTTTCGACCAGATACTCCTTGAATTTGGTTGATGGGACGTCTTTGGTGTATGCGAGGATGCCATCCTTGTCGCTCCGTAGTTCCCAGGTCTCTGTCTGAGCATAACTAATAGTCGTCAGTAAACAACACAACAGCACCGATGTGATGAAATTCATAGTTGATCTTTTTCTTTCCATAACTGTAAAAACTCTGCAGTGATCATCGCAGTTGCACCCCACAATACATGATCACCAATGGCATAGTAGGGTACATTTTTGAGCGTGCCCCTCGGCGTATTAATTGTAGTCCTACGCTTTGTATCGAGATGACTCAAGACTTCCACCTCTGGAGTTAGAATAGCATCTACTTCATCTGCTTGCAGCTTCCAACGCGGTGGTTCCTTTGCATAGCCAACATATGGGTAGACCATGTTATCACTGGCAAATACGTACAAAGGAGTCAAAGCGCCGATGATTTTTATGGAGCCTCGTTGGATCCCTACCTCCTCCTCAGTCTCTCTGAGAGCTGTTGCCTCGAGATGTTGATCTTGTATTTCAAGTCCCCCCCCCGGAAAACTTATCTGTCCACTATGGACATCGTCTTTTTTTGACCTGCGGACGATGTACAGCAGTTTCAGACATCCAGAACCACTCTCTCTGATCACCAAGGCTAAAACGCCAGCTTGTCTCGCTGTGGATGACTGTTGATAATATTTATGATGATCATAACCTTTCACCGGGCTCATCTCCTGCTGACTCTCTGCGCCGGGCAATCTGTGTTGCAGCCGTTGTTCGAGCAAGTGAACCTGTGATGGTAAGTGATCGCCCAGAGGCTACTTCTTATTGGACTGTGAAAGGTAGTTCTCGATGGCCATGGTCATTGATGGCACATCTGGGGTAGGCTGAATATTGATGGTCAATCCATGCTCTTCTACAGCCTTTTTTGTAGATCCTCCAAACACGGCAAAACGCGTATCATTTTGCTTAAAGTCAGGAAAGTTCTCATACAACGACTCGATTCCGAGGGGACTAAAAAATACCAATATATCATACGTTACATCACTCAGGTCGGACAGGTCACTGGCCACTGTGCGATACATCATGACATCCTTGAAGTTGAATTCATTCTTCGTGAGATAGTCCACTACGTCCTTGGCGCCAAGATTAGAACACGGCAATAGAAAGTTCTCCTTATCCCGATGTTTCATTAGCGAAGTCTCAAGGTCTTGGATCTTACGAACTCCAACGAAGACCTTCCGCTTGCGATAGACGATGAACTTCTGCAGATAGTCCGCCACCGCCTTAGTAAGGCAGAAGTACTTCGTACTCTGAGACATCTTACACCGGATGATGTCGCATATGCTGAAGAAATGATCGATCGCGTTCTTGCTCGTGAAGATGATGGCTGAGAACTCGTCTGGTCGCAATCGATTGCGCCGAAACTCCTTCTCTGTGACAGGCTCAACATGAATGAATGGGCGCCAATCGATCTGTAGGTCCCATTTTTTCGCCAAATCGAAATAAGGCGACCTCTTTGGCTCTGGTTGTGAGATCAATATTGTCTTGACTGGCTTATACGACTCCTGCAGCTGAGCTTGGGTATCTGAAGACATATTCGCTTGATTCACAAGGTATTACAAAGGCCCACTGATCACTCGCCACGCTATCAGGAGGGGTGCAAATTCGAAGGCGCAAAGATATATAAAAAAGTAAACGGGGTTGAAGCCGCGCGTACTGACGATCCCAAACAGTCCTTTCGCTTGCCTCAAGACATAGGACAATCCGAAAAAACCAAGCCATACCCAAAGAACAAGCTTGACATCATCCTCCGAGACATAACCCAAACTCAAGATGATCGGCAGGCAACATGCACCCAAGATGATGTTATGAACAGCAATACTGTAATTATGAATGTCCACGGCCTGATCCAACTTGTAGACACGTGAAAAAATCCACATAGCCACATGACGTACAAGGTATATTGAAGCAATCACGATCAAAATGATATAGTATTTACCCAGGGCCTTCCCTTCCCATCGTAAAGAGGCTACCCATAAAACCATGGCCATATTGGTCATAAATAACAGATACAAAAGGATGGTCTGGACATCGCTCCATGCCCGTGGCGCGCGAAATAGAGTTTTTAGGTAGTTACTGTTGAGCTGCGCGCGGAGCATCGACTGATATCGCTTTCGATTGATAGAAATTCCAAGAGCCAAAACAAAAAAGGAGGCCAGTACATATATCAACACCAACAATTGATTGACAGACTCCTGACCAGATCTTAAGTGTTGAGTTGGAGTGGTAATAGTGGTTTGTCCACGAGTGAATCCAGTCGGTTTACTTCTTATCTCGAATGGATTCATCGACTCTTCGATAACAGCATTTGAATCCTGGGCGGGAAGGTCACCAGGCCCTTCTGGAATCTCAAAAGGATTAGTCCCTTGACCAGTTAGACAACTGAAACACCAAACGGCTAATACAATGATCCATAGGAGACGCACGGTGGCGAAAATAGCCGCTTCGCCCCAATGCTATCCGTGATTAGAACCCAATCTTTGCCATGAGGTAAAAGTGCCGTGGCGGCTGGATGCGATATCCTGGCCCCTCTGTCAAACCATCAAAATCAAGATCCACGGGAGCTCCATCAGTGAAGTATACTTCGTCCAATAGATTAAACGCATTGATACTCAGTGCAAGACGATCAGTTGGCTGATAATTCAGTGATAGATCCCAAGTCATAAAGCCTGGAGTGGTAAACTCGTCATCATTGGACAATTCGATAAACGACGAACTCGCGATCTGTCCACTTATCCGAGCGTACCACGAAGAAGATGGTGTGAACATGATGGATGGTTTTACAATAGCACTCGGAGCGAAGATGTGATTCACATCCTCTATGATTTCACTTCCATTATCAAAAGTCTCAATGTTGGATGTCATGAGTGTCGTAACCAATTCTCCTTGCCACTTAGGTGATAGCGTCATCCGTCCCTCGAGCTCTATACCTGCGCGCATCGATGACGGCACATTCTGGCGTATAGCGACATATGATCGTTCGGCCAGGGCACCAACAGCAGCAATCTCATTCGTAAAATCCATGTAGAAGGCTGTTGCTGTGAAGCTGCCATCCGAACCTTCCAATCGATATCCTAATTCCAGATCTATGACGGATTCATGCCGAACCGCCTCATCATCTATGAGAGAGGCAAAACTAAATTCATTGACGGAGGATCCATCCCCTTGAAGGATATCAGTTCGTGTAGGCTCGCGATGCGTTTGGCCAATAGAAGCATAAAGTTGACTTCGCTCGTCAAGACGATAGGTCATTCCTACACGAGGGTTAAAAAACAACCAACTGCGCCCTTCGCTAAATGGTCCTGCAGGCACTGCACCTCCGAAAGAGAGAACCTCCTCACCTTCAAAATCCAATCCAACAGAACGTATCTGTGCATCTCCGTACAGGCTGAAATCTTCCAAGTTCAGGCTGGCTTTGCCCCACAAGCTGATCTCATTCTTTGTGGTCTTGTCTACATAGTCGGGATTAGAAGTATTGGGAGCTGTGTAATTCACATTTTTTCTGAGAAAGGTATATGCGTGCAGACCTCCTTTCAGGTCCCAGCGGGCTCCACTGTAGGTGATATCTGATAAAATACCTACGTGATCATTTTCAAGACCAAAAACAAGTTGAGTCTCATCATCTAATCCAAATGGAAATACTCCTCCAGCATGACCGTAATAAGCGGTAGTCGATGAGGTGAGTTGCGGGGACATCGCCCGTGTGTACTTCAGCATAACCAGCTCCTGACCAAAGTCATCGGTATCGTTTGGATGATTGTAGTTCGTTTTGGGGTCTGCCTCGATATCCTGGAGCAATACTGGCAGATAGGACTGATCGTTTTGTGTCTTGCCAGCAAAGGCCGTTAGAGTGAGGATATCCTTCTCTCCAAAGTATCCGCCAGAAAAGAATAGTGAATAAGCCTCAGATCCACTATTATTTTTGAATCCATTTGTCTTCGTTCTCGATAACTTACCATATGCGCCAAATCCATCATTTGTTAGACCTGAATTGACTTCGGCACTCATCCTGAGTGTGCCAAATGAACCTGACAAAAACTCCAATTCTGTATGGGGCTCAGCCCCTGTAAGCCGTGGAGTCTCAAAATCAATCGCGCCACCATAAGAGGCAACGCCATTAGACGCTATACCTACCCCTCTTTGAATCTGAATAGAGCTGACACTATTCCCGAAGTCTGAAAAGTTCGAGAAGAACACACCTTGGTCAACCATATCATTAAGTGGAACTCCATTGAGAGTGGTATTAATCCGAGTCTGATCTATACCACGCATTCGGAACTGGACATAGTTGCCGATGTTGGTTCCTGCATCACTGTAAGAAAGAATAGAAGGTGACAACTGGCTCAGCAGGGCTGCAGGGTCCTGCCCAAGATATCGCTCCTCGATCTGAGACTGGCTAATATTAGTGAAGGAGATGGGGTCTAATTGCGAAGCTCTGGTAGACACCACCTGGACTTCATAAAACATGACACTATCCGCAGAATCGATCTCTTGCGCAGTAAGAGCAAAGGCTCCACTTAAAAAAAGGAATAGTAAAGTTCTCATATCTCTGTTTGTGCACTATTTCGAATAATCCAAATGACACGCAGAGATGACAATCCTGTCCTTAAGAATAGACAAGTTCGCCTCAGATATGAACTCCCTTCGCCAGCATTATCTGGATCAGGTGACTCGCCCGATGGCTCATCGAACGGTTCGAGAGGGTATGATCTCAGCGTCGTACATGTGTACTCTGCACCCCTGCGTCTCGCGGCGCAAAAGTAGCTTAAATCCACCCTCTATTCAGAAGGATGGATAGGGATGATCACTCGTTAATCTGTCGTTAAGGGGAATATCTGTGAATGGCATGGCGTTATCTCTCGCATCTCAATCACAAATCAACCAAGACACACAACTCTATGAATTCATTACAAGTCTTTCTCATTGGCGTTCTTCTGTGCACTGTTTCTATGGCGCAGGCGCAAAAGATGGTGCCTGAGGCGACAGTAGTCAATGGAGCCGGTGAATCAGTCGATCTCGTCGACTATCTTTCTGATGGCAATCCCAAAATTGTCAGTCTCTGGGCCACTTGGTGTGGTCCATGCAGGATGGAGCTAAACGCAATTAAAAAATCGTATCCGCGCTGGAAAGAAAAGTACAATGCCGAAGTAGTGGCCATATCCGTCGATAATCCGCGGATGGTGGATCGCGCCAAAAAAATGTTTGCCTCCAATGAATGGGAGTACACCTTCCTCTTCGATCAAAAACAAGAACTTATGCGCAAGTTCGGCATCAGAGGCATCCCATTCTCGATTATCGTGGACGGAGAAGGTCAAATCCTATCCACACAGATGGGTTATAGCCCGGGTTACGAAGACATGGTTGAGGATAAGCTAAAGTCGATGTAAGTCAGCTTTCGAGCTCCGATAACTCTAACCACCGCATTTCTTTTTGGTCTATCGTCTGTCTGATTTCACCAAGTTCGATACTTAGAGTTGTAATCTCCTCAGACGTGAGTTCCTCTGCTGCAAAACGAGCTTCGATGGTGGATTTTCGTTTTTCAAGTTTATCGATAGCCTTTTCTAAGTTTTGAAGCTCCTTCTTTTCAAGGTAGCTCAGTTTTCGTGCAGCCTCGGGCTCAGGTGTAACAATGGCTGATTGCTTGTTCGAGGAAGCAGGTTCTTTGGGTGGCTTCGTTTTGGACTGCGCCTTCCACTGACTGTAGGTACCGTTGTAATCCTCGATACGTCCATTCCCGCCGAAGATGAACATATGATCGACCAACTTATCCATGAAAAACCGATCGTGACTGATGATCACCAGGCATCCAGGAAACTGTAGCAGATAGCTTTCTAAGACGTTAAGTGTCAGAAGGTCCAGATCATTCGTCGGCTCGTCAAGAATAAGGAAATTGGGATTCTGAATCAGCACACACAAAAGATGAAGCCTCTTGCGCTCACCTCCACTGAGCTGTGATACGTACACCTGCTGTTGTTCTCTCGGAAACATGAATCGCTCCAACAAAGCAGCCGCGCTGAGTTTGAGACCTTTTTTTAGTGGGACATATTCTGCGATGTCCTTGATGACGTCGATGATGCGTCTATCCTCTTGAAGGTGGATACCATCCTGTGTATAGTACCCGAACTGAACCGTGTCTCCTTGAACTCGTCTTCCAGAGTCTGGCCTCACCTCCCCCGTAAGCACCTTAACAAAGGAGGTCTTCCCGGTCCCATTCGGTCCCGAGATGCCGACCCGTTCTCCTTTTTTGAATTTGTACCAAAACTCATCCATGATGACCTTGTCCCCATAGGACATTGATACATCGTAGAACTCCAGAATTTTTTTGCCAAGGCGGGCTGAGTCCACCTCGATCGAAAAGGCCTCCTCGTATGTAATGCTGCTAACCTTGTCATGCAGTTTGTGATAGCCGTCTACCCGAGACTTTGCCTTGGTACCCCGTGCCTTAGGTTGGCGTCGGACCCATTCTAACTCTCGCTGCAGCAGCTTCTTAGCCTTGTCCAGAGAACTATTCTCTTGCTCGGTTCGCAGCGCCTTTTTTTCGAGATAGTCAGAATAATTACCTCGATAGACGAATAGACGTCCTTTATCAAGTTCGATAATCTCGTTGCAGACGCGCTCCAAAAAGTACCGATCGTGGGTGACCATGAACAGGGTAAGCTTACTCTGCGACAGATATGTCTCGAGCCACTCGATCATCTCGACGTCCAGATGGTTAGTCGGCTCATCCAGGATGAGGAAATCGGGCTCATTCATGATCAGCTTAGCCAATGCTAATCGCTTCTGCTGTCCACCACTTAGTGTACCCACAACCTGATCAGTATCGGTCAACTTGAGGCGATACAAGATTTCTTGTCCTCTTGCTTCGACATCCCAAGCCTTGAGATCATCCATTTTTGCCAACGCCTCCTCGAGATGTTCGCCAGTCTGTAGCGCTGCGTTATACTCTTGTAAGGCACGAATCTGCGGATGCTCTGTGTCCATAAAGACCTCCTGTATTGTCGCGGCCGGATCAAACTGAGGCTCCTGATCGAGGAATTGGATGCGCACCTGCTTGCTAAGCCGAACTACAGCCTGCTCTCCTTCTGGCGGAGTGACACCCGCGATGACTCGGAGCAGAGTGGACTTGCCACTTCCATTGCGAGCGATGAGAGCAATCTTATCTCCCCGGCTGATCGTGAGATTTATGCGATCAAAGAGTACTTTCTCTCCATAGCTTTTTGACACTTGCTCTAAGGACATGTACTCCATAAGAGCGAAGATAGATGAGGACTACTATGTAGGGAGGACCAGTCACTTAAATTTGAGGTTTGCTCTTTCATGACTTGGATTATTGGGCTATCTTCGCGCTCCCTTAGAAAAAAAGGTGTAGCGATGAAAAAAGATATCCACCCATCTGATTACCGCTTGGTCGTATTTAAGGATCTCTCTTGTGACGAGTCTTTCTTGACCAGATCATGCGCGAAGAGCAAGGAAACTGTCGTCTGGGAAGATGGTAATGAATACCCGCTCGTAAAGCTGGAGATATCCAATAAGTCACATCCGTTCTTTACGGGTAAAATGAAGTTCGTCGATACCGCTGGCCGCATCGATAAGTTCAACAAGAAATTTGCAAAGTTCTCCAAGAAGAAGGCTCCAGCTACTGATGCAGCGGAGTAGTTGCTCTTGAAGTAGAGAAATACGAGAAGCCTTTTGACTTGTTCAAAGGGCTTTTTTAATGTCTATTTCTTAGGTATCCATGCCCATATCATCTCGGCGATAATCACCTCTTCACCGGTGCTATCTACTACAGTGGTTGGCACGTTTACTTCACCTTTCTCCGTGGACCGGATACGTTGTATCTGCTCTGGGCTCAGTATTGCCGTAGCCGTCTGCGTGCCCTCTGACCTTTTGATAAACTTCGAGCTAAGTGTCTTCATCAAGGGTATCTTATCATCAGGGACATTCATCCCGACCACCATCCCGCTGGCGGATTCTGCCAGCAAAACTGTGGCTGCAGCGTGGATCTGCTTGATATGGTTTTGGACCTTTTGATCATTCTGAAGATGGACGATAACCTTCTCCTCTGACATCAATTCGAAGTCTAAGCCAGCTGTCCCGACCAACGGTACTACAGCTCCGAGTGCCTGATTCAGCATGGGCCTACGCTGCTCTTCTGGAAGTTGTTCTAATTGAGATAGTTGTCGTTGGAGATTGTTATCAAAACTCATGGATCAGCTCTATTTGTCATGGGCAAGATCCAAACCCCTCTTCGATCATCACAATTGAAATATTGGCAATCCCCCAGCATCCTTCCCTTATCTGCCTTCTATCTTTGCGTCTGATCGTCATCTATGCAGCGCATAATCTTGTTTGATGGCCCCAATTGGGAGACCATGCATCCACTGACTCTAACCCGACCACTTGCAGCATGTAGAGTTGGAGGGCTTACCATCAAGGAGAAATGGGAGTCCCTTGGATACACATGTGCTTGCCTCACACAGGCTTATCTACAACCGAGATTCCCGATCCAACATATCGAGGCCAATCTCTACATCAATGGCGGTGCACTTCCCAGCTCAAAATTTATCGAGTCCATTAAACAACTCAAGCCAGGTCACGCACTCACCTCCCAAACAGGTCAAATCGTCGCGGCGCGTACACCGGGACCGATACATCACAATGGCTGGAGTGATGAGATCAAAGGGTACCCATCGGAAAGGGTCGAGGTGCAAATCTTAGAGTATCCTGAGGATATTCTGAACCACGCTATAGGCCAGATGCGAAAGGACTATACGACTTATCAGTCTAACCGAGGGCCGAGTGCAGCACCGGATCCGTCAGTACGATGTCGAGGAGACGAGATATACATCCATCCTTCTGCCAAGCTCTACGACTGCATCTTAAATGCCACAGAAGGACCAATCTACATCGGTCCAGAGGTTGAGATCATGGAAAACGCAGTCATCAGAGGTCCAGTCTGGATAGAAGAAAAATGTACAATCCATGTAGGTGCCAAAGTGTACGGCGGTACGATGCTTGGACCATACAGTAAGATCGGAGGTGAAATCAAGCGGACCACAATATTCGGATACAGTAATAAGGCTCATGACGGCTACTTAGGCGATAGTGTCTTGGGTATGTGGTGTAACCTGGGTGCAGATACGAACAATAGTAACATGAAAAACACCCAGGGGAACGTATCGCTATGGGACGCCACCCGACAAAGTTACAGGGTAACCGACAGACAGTTCTTGGGGCTGATCATGGGGGATCACACCATGTCGGCCATCAATATATCATTCATGACTGGAAGTGTGGTCGGTGTTTTTAGCAACATATTTGGAGGAACTCACGACCGCTGGACTCGCAGTTTTAGCTGGGGCGATAGTAGTACTGCATATGATGTTGAGAAGGCACTCACAGTAGCAAGACGAGTCCTTAGTCGGAGGTCGATAGCCCTTGACAATTCCTACGAACTTATGTTACGACATATCGCCGGACACAGATGAAGCTGCCTTGGTGGAAACATGCATTGTCGTACCTCTGGGATATCCAGATCGACTATGCGTCATCGGAGCACAACCCTGATTTGATCATACTTCTCACTCGAGGCAAAATTCAACTCTGCACGGCCAAAGCAGTCTATAGTTATGAGGATCGGTATGAGAACTTCCGCATTATTATTGACAGATATATCGATTACGATAAGCTGAGTGGTCGAGATGTCTTGATCTTAGGCCTGGGGTTGGGGAGTATTCCGCAGATGTTGGACCAAAAGTCTTCTATAAACTGGGTCTTTACAGCTGTTGAAATCGATGAGACAGTTATCGAGCTGGCACATCAATACGGCTTCGATAAAATCAACTCAGATATTACGACAGTTACTGCCGATGCTGAAACCTTTGTCTCTATCGACGAAGGGTTATATGATCTAATCTTTGTAGATCTCTTTATCGGAGAGACAACACCGATGAAGTTTAGAACAGCCGATTTCTTGATGAGTCTTAGAGATCTCTGCGGAGATGACGGCTATATCATCTATAATACACCTGCGTTCACCCAAGATGATCGGCAACTGTCTCGGGTGTTTTTTGAGGAGGTGTTCTCGGTAGTATTAAAACGGGCTACATTGATCAAGGCGCATCGGAACTTCATGCTCATCTGGAAGGCGGGCGCCTAAGTCATGGACCTGAAAAGTCTACTTTTGCGGCTGGCCACAAGCCACCATACATACTCTTTCGACTATGATCAATATCAACATCTATCTGCTCATCGGACTCACCGTATCACTACTAATCGGTGGTATTTTACTTGCTGTGTTTGTTGGTTTTTGGTATTCCTTCCCTTTGCTGCTCATCGGTGTAATCCTACTCGCCATTTATATCCTTTTTGGTAGTGTGAACGCTGCTGCCAAACATATCCAGGAAGGTGATTTTGACGGGGCCGAACAAAAGCTCAAACTCACTCTAAAGCCAAATTGGCTGTACATCACTCAGCGTGCCTTCTTTTACATCATGAAAGGTTCTATTGCCATGAACAACAAGGACATGAAAGTGGCTGAGGAACATTTTGATCATGCGCTTAACCTGGATCTACCGTCTGACAATGAAAAAGGAATGGTCTTACTCCAATTGGCCAACATTAATGCCACCAAGAACAAGTGGAATGCGGCGAAAATGTACTACCGAGATATCAAAAAACTCAATATCACAGAAGCCCAGATCAAGGAGCAAGTCGATCAGTTTGGCAAAGCGCTAAACCAAAGAGGCCAAATGAAGGCTGCTCAAGGCATCGGTAGAGGCAATATGGGAATGATGCAGGGCGGCAAGAGTAAACGGCGCAGACCCAAAATGAGATAGGCATTACATCTGCTTGAATATCTTATAAAAGAACATCTCCGAAAGCCGACGGAAGTAGATTTTTTTCTACCAATAGTAAAATTTTCGGACACAATCTAAAGATTTTACTTTTTCATTAGATCATTTGCAAAGAAGTATTACTCCAGTCTATCTTTGAGTCATCAATGAAAGCATTGAGAAAAGAATTAAAATACTGTGAGGTGATGAAACAGGTAGCCATGCCCTCTTGTCTCGGGGGTGGGGAACACGCGATAAACGTAGAGTAGGGGTTGACCACATTTTCTTTTGCTCTATGGCTAAGCTCCTCGTGGGGGTTCGAATCCTTCTCTCACAGCCACTAAAGAAGCCGTCCATGTATATGGGACGGCTTCTTTTATTTAAGCTGATTGCAGAAGGGGCTCCCTTCTTGTTTCGTAGAAGTGCATACTGCGAAAAAGCAACACCTCCATATATACTCTTGTGTTCTGGGATAGATCCGCTACATTTAGTTGTTAACGATAATAACATGACCAGACGAAACATTCTTCGCTACACCGTGTATGCCATCGGAGGTGCTGGAATCTACAGCACGCTACCGGCATGTTCGCCCTCTCCCTCATTATCTGGCCAAGTGGCATCTGTATTTGACTCGAATCAGATGTCCTTCATAAAGGCCATATGTGATGCACTGCTACCTTCTACGGATACACCTGGAGCAGTGGAATTGGGAGTTCCAGAGTTTTTTGCCACTATGGTCGGTGAAGCTTTCCCAGAGGATCGTCGGAAGCAGTTCATGGATGACCTCGCAAGCCTATCAACATATCTCGACGAACAAGCACAGGGAAGTTTCATACAACTCAATACAAAGCAGCAGAGTGAGCTCCTCACATCTATTCATCAACAATGGCAGGATGGTGACGATAGTAGTGATGCCCGTGCAGCATACGAGGGGATCCGTAGCAATGCCATCCACTATTACCTGAACACAGAAGAGGTCGCCACAAAACAACTCAATTACCTACCTGTCCCTGGCGCCTACGAGGCGTGCATCGATGTTAAACAAGTCAATAATAAATCATGGGCCATATGATCAACATCAATACGTCCGGTAAAGATGAAGTGACCTACGATGCGATTGTCATTGGTTCTGGCATATCAGGTGGGTTTGCTGCTATGGAACTTTGTAATCGAGGCATGAAAACCTTGGTTCTCGAGAGAGGTCGCATGGTAAAGCATCAACAATATCCAACTGCTAACCAGGATATCTGGGAGATCGGTCACATGAATACCGTCACTGCGGAAGACATGGCCAAACACTACTTCAAGCAAAATCGCCTATCCTGGTGGGTGCGCAAGGATCATCAACACTGGATCAATAAGGATGACGAGTACCCATATGATGAAGTTGAGAGGTTTGATTGGATACGAGGGCATCATGTAGGAGGTCGATCTATCATGTGGGGTCGTCATTGCTATCGATGGAGTGATATCGACTTCACTGCCAACGCTAAAGAAGGAATAGGTATAGACTGGCCCATTCGGTATGCCGATATAGCACCATGGTATGACTACGTCGAGACCTTTGTGGGTGTCAGTGGTCAACCCGAAGGTCTCAAACAGGTCCCAGATGGTAAGTTCCTACCCCCATTCCCGCTCAACTGTGTAGAGACGCACCTCAGAAAATCAGTAGGTGAGAGATACCCAGACCGGGTCGTCACACCTGGTCGAGTGGCAAACCTTAGTCAATATAATCCAGAGGTTCATAAAGGCACCAGAGGCCAATGCCAAAGTCGCGACCGCTGTGTCCGAGGGTGCCCTTATGGGGCCTACTTCAGTAGTTTATCAGCAACACTTCCAGTCGCCGCATCAACCGGGAATCTCACTATTCGTGCAGATAGTATCGTGAGCGAGATCGTATATGATAAGGGGACTAACCGGGCCACAGGAGTCCGAGTAAAGGATGCAAAAACGGGAGAAACCCACGAGTTCTTCAGCACAATCATATTCTGTAACGCAAGTACCGTAGGCACGACAGCCATACTGCTCAATAGTAGGTCTGAGTCGTTCCCAGATGGACTGGGTAATCAGAGTGGAGAATTAGGGCATAACATGATGGACCATCACTACGGAATGGGCGCATCGGGAATGATGCCGGGATTCGAGGATACCTACTATAAAGGCCGAAAACCAGTTGGCTTTTATATCCCACGATTTAGAAACATTGATGACGCAACTCGTCGCGATGACTACGTCAGAGGCTTTGGTTATCAAGGAGGGGCTTGGCGCACGAAAGGAGTAACAGATGCTTTACCGGGAGCTTCACTTAAAGAAGAAATTCTCAAGCCTGGGCCATATCAGATTAGTATGACTTGCTTTGGTGAACTGCTCCCGTATCATGAGAATCGAATGTTTTTAAATTTTGATAAAACAGACCAGCACGGTATGCCCATTATCACATTTGATGCAAAACTTCGAGAGAATGAGGAAGCCATGAGACGAGATGGAGTGACTTGTGCAGAAGAGATGCTCGAGGCGGCTGGGTGCACCAATATATCGTCATACAATGCACCTACTGCTCCCGGAGCATGCATACATGAGATGGGGACCGCTCGAATGGGTCGTGACCCCAAGACCTCTGTCCTCAACAAGTGGAACCAAATGCACAGTGTGAAAAATGTGTTCGTGACAGATGGCGCATGTATGACAAGTGCCGGAACTCAGAATCCTTCTATCACCTACATGGCACTAACTGCTCGGGCAGTTGACTACGCCCACAGGCAGTTGGATCGTAACGAGATATAGGTAGGGTTTGATCTAAATCGATCAACCTGGATCTTTCTCACTTTTAGATTCATACTTCAGAAGTCCCTTAAATGCGTCGTAGGCGGTGTTGCCTTGGTGGACCACTTTGTAGACTTCCTCGGCGATCGGCATATCAATACCATAGTCATCAGCCAACTCACGCACTACAGCGCAGGTTTTGACTCCTTCGGCGACCATAGACATTTGATCGATGATGTCATTCAGTGCCATTCCCTTACCAAGGTGGTATCCGACTGTACGATTACGACTTTGTGATGAACTACATGTCGCTACGAGGTCACCCATTCCTGCCAATCCTGCGAAGGTTGCTGACTTTCCTCCCATCGCTTTGCCAAGACGTGTGAGTTCTGCCAATCCTCGAGTGATCACTGCAGATCTGGTATTCTCTCCAGCGCCTACTCCATCACCCATCCCTGCGGCAATGGCAATTACATTCTTAAGCGCTCCTCCGATCTCGCAACCAATCACATCCTTGTTCGTGTAGACACGAAAGAGACCTGTGCGAAATAACTTCTGAAGCGCATTAGCAATCGTCGTGTCGGCGGTCGCCACCACACTGGCTGCAGCATATCCAGCGATAATCTCCCGCGCCAGATTTGGTCCTGTCAATGCAGCAACCGGATGACCAGGAAGCTCCGACTCAATCACTTGGGTCATTCGCATCTTTGTGCCATGCTCAAGCCCCTTAGTAAGACTCACTATAGGCACCCATGGCCGGATATGTTCTCGAGCCTGTGCAAGTACATCTCTAAAGTTGTTAGACGGAATAGCCATCACCACCACATCAGCCCCATGCACGGTCTCCGCGATGGTATACCGGGCCTGCAAGGTCGAAGTCAGCTTTGCATCGGGCAGATACTTTGTATTGCTATGTGAGGAGTTGATTTCGTCAACGGTGTCGGGGTTGCGAGCCCAGAGAAGGGTGTCGGCATTGCGCGAGGTAAGCGAGCCAACTGTCGTGCCCCACGAGCCTCCGCCTAAGATGCCAACCTTGAGATTATTCATATTAAGGAGTATCGATCAAGTCGATCCCCTTCATACGCTCTTGTACTGACAACCTTGATTTGGGGATCTCCCCTTTAAGGTACTTCTCTATCATCAAACCGCCAATCGGCGCGGCCACGGCACCTCCTCCACCAGCGTTCTCGACAAAGACGGCAATCGCGACCTTCGGATCCTCCTTAGGGGCAAACGCAAAAAAGACGGAATGATCCTCTCCAAATGGATTCTGGGATGTTCCGGTCTTACCACACATCTCGATACCAGGAACATATGCACGATATCCAGTACCTGCGCTGATGACTCGCTCCATACCGTCGATGACAGGTTCAAAGTGAACTGAGTCAATCGGTACTCTTCGCCTTTCTTGATATCGGTCCAGGGTACCTCCACCATCCTTGAATGATCGTAACACATGAGGGATAACATACGATCCACGATTAGCTATGATAGCAGCCAAATTGGCCATCTGCAGCGTCGTGAGCTCAAGCTCACCCTGTCCGATACCCAGCGATAAGATGTATGTCGACCGCCATCGATATTCCGGCGTATTATATAAGTCGTCGTAGTGTTGCGGAGGAGGGTTAAATCCTCCAATCTCGCCTTCCAGGTCCACTCCGAGCGGACGACCGATACCAAAGGCATCGAGATAGTCATTGAGTAATGCAAGTCCTTTACCAGGGTCTCGGTAACCAAACTGGTCTAAAAACTCACGTATCATCTGGTAGAAGTACGTGTTACACGAGTGCTGTAAAGCAATCTGAAGATTGTAAGGCATAGGATGATTGCGACATCCTTGAGAGAATCCTTTTTTCTCGTTGATTACATATTTGCCAGAACACAGAATCTTCCGCCGAGAATAAGTAATATTCTCTTGAAGGGCGATAAGTGATAATATCGGTTTGAAGATGGATCCCGGGGGGTATTTAGCCTGAAGAGATCGATCTAACATAGGCTTGTTCGTCGTATCACGCAGGAGACTTAGATAGGCGGAGTTCCTTTGCTTACCAAAGCTGAGACTATTGGGATCATATGTCGGACTGCTGATCATAGTCAAGATCTCACCAGTTGAAGGCTCGATAGCGACTACACTCCCACGCTTTCCTCGCATTAGGGACTCTCCATATGCTTGGAGTCCTGCATCGATGGTAAGCGTCAGATCGGTACCAGCAGAGGCTGAGGCGTCAAGAGAACCCTGGCGATAGGCCTCAATCTCCCTTCCGACATTATCCTTGATCACATACTCGAGGCCCTTCTCTCCACGAAGCTCTTGCTCATAAGTCCTCTCGATTCCTTTCGTTCCCTTTACATCACCTACCGTGTAGGTTTCTCCATTCTCGATATCCTGTGAACTCACTTGGCTGATGTACCCCAAGACATGAGCTGCTATAGGCTGTGGATAGCTTCGTTTGTTTTTGAGCTGAGTATAAAATCCAGGAAACTCATGCAGGTGTTCTTGAAATCTCGCGAAATCCTCTGGATCGATATTGCTCAGAAAGGTAATCGGCAAGGCTCTGCGGAAATAGGATCTCGTGGTCGCCCGATCCATCAGCGTCTCATACATCTCTTGATCAATGCTCAGAAGCTCACAAAATGCTTTGATATCCATGTCTGGATCGATCTCTCGATGGATCATCTCCAGTTCGTAAGCGGGTTCATTAACAACCAAAAGTTCTCCCTTTCGATCATATATGATACCTCTTGGTGCAGAAATAGTCCGGGTGGTAAGCGTACGATCCTGAGCAGCCTGCCGATATCCACGGTCAAAAAGCTGATATCGCATCAGACTACCGATGAGAATCAGTCCTCCAACTCCAAAAAAAAACAAGATCGTCTGAAACCGAAAGCGATCATCCATCTCTGTAAAATTAGTAGCGCACCAGCGACATGTATAGCATGGCAACCATGTACGATACGATGAACGTCAGAATGGCATTGACCAATATTCGATCCAAATACAACAACGTAAAAGCATCAATTGCAAAGAACAATAGGCAATGGACAAACATCAGTATACCGATATACCTCAGGGTCCAGAGCATGCCTGACTGGGCGACGGACGGACTACTATCTATACGGTATCCACCTCTTGGCTCTAATAGCCGTAGTAAGAAACTACGCAAAAAAGCCGTTGCCACAAGTGTGGCCGCATGGACTCCAACGCTGTCGTAGAACCAATCCATCATGAGACCGACGAAGAAGGCTGACACAAGCAGAATAGTCCGAGAAAAATTAACCGGTAACATCAAGATCACAAGAGGATACACCAGAACTGTCAGTGCATACCTCTCACCTATCTCGAGCGAAACATTTCGGAACAAAATGATCTGCACGAGAAATACAAAAACTCCCGAAAGCACATGGCCTACGCTTAGTTTATTCATTAGTCTCGACCGCTGCTCGTTCGGCGGCGAAGTTATCCTTTAGAACATAAACGTATCCCAGCTGCGAGACATCAGCGGATGGAGTAACAGTGACCTCGTAAAAG
This sequence comes from Bacteroidota bacterium, assembly GCA_038523965.1. Lineage (GTDB taxonomy): Bacteria > Bacteroidota > Bacteroidia > Chitinophagales > Saprospiraceae > JAJRXG01. Next base: position 69,637 of record JBCBIX010000002.1, on the reverse strand, counting down.
GCACCATTCTTATCAATGCGGTAAGAATCAACGACTCCGATGTCCAACCCTGGAGGAAAGATGGTCGAGTAACCGTTAGTGACGACTCGTTGACCTCTGGATATCGGGGCGTACTTAGGTATGCCCGTTAGACGTAATCTATCGTATCGCCCTCCGTCCCATGATACGGTACCAAAATACTCTTGGCCCTCGATCGTGGCACTGAGTCTGATATCCGTATTTGCCAAAGAAAGCGCTAAGGTGAACTGATTGCTGGATTGTTTAGTGATGCCGACAACACCATCCGACGTAACGATACCCATGGATTTATCAATACCATCTCGCCTTCCCCTATCTATCGTGAAGTGATTACGAATGCTCAAGATGCCGTTATTAACTACATATGCTGGCATAACCTCATATGGATACTCAGTGGAATCGAGCGAAGTAGTGGGAGCAGATCGAGGTTGGCTGATTAACTCGCGAAGTAGTCGGGCATTCTCTGAGAGAAGTTCTTCATTGGAGTCCTTTAGTCTGAGGTAGTCGCTAATCTGAGCGGTTTGTTTCACAATAGACCCTGCATAGACCGAACTGGAGTGCAAAAAGATGTCTCTTTTGGACTGGTTAAACCCGATGATCAAAGTGAATGCTACTATCTCAAGGAGAACAAATGTCAACCAGTGAGCGTACTTCTGAGCTGCAGAGAAAAGAGATGACATAGTAGTTGTAGAGTGCCGAAGACTACATACTTCGGCGGTCCATCAAGAACGTATACTCCTTGGTGTGCTTGAGTGCTTTGCCAGTACCTCGGACAACTGCACGCAGCGGATCATCGGCTACGAACACTTTGAGCTTAGTCTTATCAGCGATCCTTCTATCCAGACCTCTTAACAATGCACCACCACCAGTCAAGAATATCCCAGTGCGGTAGATATCAGATGCCAATTCGGGAGGAGTCTCCTCCAGGGCCCGGATGACGGCATCTTCTATTTTGGCGATCGACTTATCCAGTGCGTCTGCGATCTCCTCGTGACCGACATAAATCTGCTTTGGGATACCAGTTAGTAGATCCCTACCATTTACTGAGATTTTGTCCGGTGGATTTTCGAGATCTGGTATGGCGGCACCAACCTCTTTTTTGATGCGCTCCGCGGTCCGCTCGCCGATCAGCAGATTATGCATCCTTTTCACATACTCGACGATATCTGTATTCAACTCGTCACCGGCAGTCCGGATCGATTGGTCTGTCACAATACCCGCCAAGGCAATCACAGCGATTTCGGTAGTACCTCCGCCTATATCGATGATCATGTTACCCATAGGCTCCATGACATTGATTCCGATCCCGAGGGCAGCTGCCATTGGTTCATGGATCAGATAGGTCTCCTTGCTATCGACATGGTCTGCGCTATCGAACACGGCACGCTTCTCAACTTCTGTGATTCCTGAAGGGATGCAGATCACGATCTTCAGGTGGGCGAAGTACTTGCGTCGTCCCTCCACCATGTTGATCATGCCTTGGATCATATTTTCTGCCGCCTGGAAGTCAGCGATTACGCCATCCTTGAGCGGGCGGACTGTCATGATGTTTGCATGAGTTTTCTCATGCATGTGCATAGCTTTCAAGCCTACTGCAAGAAGCTCACGGGTATTCCGATCCATAGCAACGATCGACGGCTCATCTACAACCACCTTATCCTCATACACGATGAGAGTGTTGGCTGTCCCGAGGTCAATTGCTAACTCTTGCCTAAAAAAATTAAAGAAACCCATGCTGTACCGCTCTATTTCGGTGATCCTACAGTCACCACCCAAAAATCATTCCTATTGAAATACCGCTTCGCCGTATCCATGACCTGCTCGGGTTGTATGGTCATTGATGAGCGGATGAGCGCATCCAAATTGTCCAAAGGGATTCCGGCTAAAAGTAGGAATTTTATGACCTTGACACTGTTGAACGGTCCATCGAACAAGTTGAGATAACTACCCATCAAGTAGTTTTTGACAAGAAGCATTTCGTCCTCCTCGACAGGGATGTTCTGCAGATCAGTCATCTCCTTGTAAATCTCATCGATACACTCCTCAACTCGTCCATTCGCTACCTCTGTGGCGATCATAAGACTTCCGTCAAAAAGTTGGGGATCCAATGAAGAGTAAATGCCGTAGGTCAATCCAAGTTCCTCTCGTATTCGGTTCACAAGCCGAGATCCAAAAAAGCCACCTAAAAGGGTGGTCGTAAAAAACAACGTCTCGAAGTCAGCGTGCTGACGATTGAATGTACGGCGTCCAATCTTAATAGATGTTTGAGCAGGATTGGCGACATGGTGGACACTCGAAGGCTCAGAAATCACCTCGGGTACATAAACATGTCGAAGTGATCGTCCCTCACGAGACATCGGACGCAATGCCCGATCAATCTTCGATAGCATGTCTTCATCTGTATCTCCAGCAATGTAAACTTGACAATTGCTTTGATGAATCACCTTAGCATAGTGAGCCCGAAGATCTGACGCAGTGACCCGATGATACATATCAGGCTCACTGTTATATCCATATGGATGTTCTCTTCCGAAGAGTCCCGCTGTTAGCTCACGATAGGAGATAACGTCATTCTTAGCTAATTCGATCTGCAGTCGCTCTACACGCTTACCAACGAAAATGCTGAGCTCTTCCTCCCGAAGATGTGGGTCACAAAGTACCATCTGCACCAGTTGCAACATGCGTTCATGGTGCTTTTTGAGACAGACGACCTTCAGGGTGATCAGATCCATACTGGCCATCACGGTAAATGTTGCACCATGAAAATCGATCTCTTCCGACAACGCTTCTGCATCATAAGATCCAGCACCTTCGCGCATGAGGGCAGCTGTGCAGGTAGCAGCTAAAGGCTTGTCTTCTTGAGGCCTCCCCCCAAAGAAGACAAACTCCATCATCACTACTTCGCAGCCCTTTTTTGACAATTCATACACTGGTATGTCTCCAGTAATGTTATGAATCTTGACTTGTGGGATATCGAGATCCTCGATGCGATGTATCTGAGGTGGCGGTGGTAGAGGCATGTAAGAATCCGACGAATACGAGGAGGAAGGAAGATAGACTCACAAAAACCGAGTCCCCACATTGCGACATGTGAGGACTCGGTGGGTGGTACCTCCAGGAATCGAACCAGGGACACATGGATTTTCAGTCCATTGCTCTACCAACTGAGCTAAGGTACCAGCAGACATGACCGTCGTATGCCCCTCATTTTTCAAAAGGACTGCAAATTTATACTGTTTTGGATATCCTGCAAATAGTGTCTATCGCCTTCGAATCATGCCATAAACATTGCATATCCAGCTCCCACTATAAACAGGAGATGCAACGTCTCAGCGATAAATCCACTGCGCAACGAGTAGAACCAAAGTCCAATAAAGATCGCCAACCCAGAAGCCAACATCTGTAGATGTCCGATAGCTATCGGATCAAAGAACAGGACCGCAATGAAGGTCGATAGAAGGGTCCAGTAGAAGTAATCAAGCTTCTTGCGGATATCGATACCCTTCTTTTTGCGAAAGGTGTAGTAGTTAAACAAAGCTATTATAACCAGTAAAAACGGTAGTCCAATCAGCATCAAGACCTCGGCATCGCCTTGTTGATACAATGACCACACACCGAAACCTCCGAACGAACTCAATAGGCTCAAGTCCAATAGATCAAACGAAAACAAAACTGATCCCGTGATCCAGAACAAGACACCAAATCCAAATAGAAACTGAAGGCGCTCTCTCCACCCAAAGGATCTCATCATCCCTAATCCAATCAAATAGCAAATCAGAAAAATCACCAAAGGAAAGTAGATCAGTACTCCGAGGGAGCCTGAGAGACTCGCATTCACGATACCCTTAGACGCTTGGGCTATCTTGTACGTGTTGAAAATGGAATACGTGGCCAAAATGACAAACGTCAGACCCAACAAGGCCGGACTCAACCCTTGAAATCCCTTATAGCAGGACAACAGCAAAACGTACGACATCCCACTTAAGGCAGATGGTGTGGTGAACAAGCGATGATCATTAGCCATCAAGTTGATCAACGCAGCCTGGATGTAGACCACTACAATCCCGATGATAGACTGTGCCAATGGATCTGGTATCGCCGAACTGAATATCCATCGAGCCACAATGGTATCACCATCCACAACTTGATATGACGTTGGCGATAGAATACTATAGCTCCTGAGCACTATAGTGTAGGGTAGTAGCAGAACTACATTGAACAAATCATTCTTTCGGAACACCGAGATCACGTAGTAAACTTACAACTGTGTCGTAACAAGAGCACTTATTCAAAAGGTATAGACCAGGCCATATCCATGAGCAGTGGTTGTAAGCTTAAGATGAGAGAGATGACCTTCATCAAGCTCTCGATTATTAGCTGAATCCCAGATATTAAGATCATACGTCAAGTGCGCACAGAGGATACCATAGCCCGCACCAAATACAACATCAGAAACCCAATGCCTATCCTTCAGGATACGAAAAGCGCCTACTGTCACTGCTGGTAGATATCCACTCCACGCCCAAAATGGTCGCTCTTCCTTCAGCGTATGGTACAAAACAGTTGCCCCGGCAAAAGAGTAAGCAGTGTGTCCTGAAGGAAATGCATAACTACCACCACTCGGCCGTTTGTTATTGATGATCTCTTTAAGCAGGAGACTTCCCCCGATGGTCAGCGCTTGTGTGGTGATCATATGCCTGGTTTGTCGTCCAACTTCCGTCGCCGATTCGGAATGCGCCAAGTCGTGTAGATACATCATTGCTATCGGCGCATGCTGGAGGATATCATCCAAATCATTTGTTGTCGTACCCAGATTATCAATCACCCAATCTCTCACGTCTCGTTTGGTATCGCCCAGATCTAAAATCAAGCCACCTACAATGAGTCCCCCAGATAGCGCATATGCTGGAACAGGGCTAATGCTGGGATGACGAAGTGTGTCTTGGCTGCATAGGGCACCACCAATCAATACCAACAGAAGGCTACAGGTATGTTTAATCAAGTCGACGCACCTTCAGATTGCGAAATCCGGTCCTGTTGCCGTGATCTTGTAGTGCGATATGTCCCGAACTGTAGACACCGTACTTCGGATAATCCTTCCATTTAGCCTTTGATCTTAGATCCTCCCACTCAGGTGTCCAGAGCTCGTACTCGACAATTTTTTTACCATTCATCCAGTGTTGGACGTGACCTTGGTCTACGATCAGCCTACTCTGATTCCAATTACCGGGGGGAAGTGACACATCGTATCGTGGTGGATGCATGTCATAGTTGGCACCTGATTTTTGGCCAGGTTGGATGGCATCTCCATAGCCTTCGTTATCGATGAGTTGGTACTCAGGTCCGGTATGGTAAACCGCTGGCAGTTCGGCATCCTCTCGTACGTTGAAAAATATGCCACTGTTCCCCTTCTCCGAAGTGGTCCACTCCAGATTCAATTCAAAATTCTTAAATGTATCAATCGTCACTATATCAGCTGGCTTACCATCCATACCAAGGGCCCACATGGCTCCTTCACGCACTTCCCAGCCTCGCATACCTTCCTCTTGGTAAACACGCCACTTGGTAATCTCCGTCCCGTCGAATAGCGACTGCCAGCCTACGGCTTTGTCTGCTGCCGATAATCCATTTTGCTCGACCATACGAAGATTGTTTACAGGCGATTTGTATCCGCAACTGATGCATAGCAACAAGGCGAGATACGGCATCACTTTTTTGAGAATTATTTCCATATGTCCCAAGGTATGATTCACCTCGATAATTCCACGGTCACGGATGTGCTGCCACCCAGACCTCTCCGTCAGCGAAAATCTCTTTCTTCCAGATGGGTACCGTTTGCTTGAGCGTATCAATAATAAATCGACATGCTCGAAACGCCGCATCTCGATGTGCGGCGGATACAGCTATGATTACAGGTATCTCTCCGATCTCCAATGTGCCAATCCGATGATGTATGACCATTCTGTGGACGGGCCACATCTCAGAGACCTGATCAGCAATCACATGCATTTCTTTCAATGCCATAGGCACATATGCTTCAAATTCAAGTCGCTGTACCGTTCTGCCATCTGTTTGATCTCGGACCGTGCCAACAAACATATCGATGCCTCCAGCCGCAGGATCCTTGACCTGATCATAACAAGTAAGCAAAGACAAAGGGATGTCAAGTACTTGGATATCTGTGACCGGCGCTGATAAACTCATGTCTATCCACCGCTAACTGGAGGGATGATAACAACTTCATCTCCGGGTGATATCTGATACTCATCGGTCTGGTAGCTCTCATTCACGGCCATCCTGAACTGAGTTAGCTTGGAGAATGCTGGGTATTTTTTAACTAAGGAGTCTTTAAGCCTTGAGATGGAGAGAACGCCATCTACCGGCCAAGAGATCGTGCGACCTCCTATGATATCCTTTGCAATACCGTAGGCGATGATAGTAATCGAGGACATGGGACGAAGATAGGAAGCTTTGTTGCAGAGAGAGGAGGTTCTGTCGATTGGGCCAGGCCCCTGCGTCTATAGGATAGGTGGCTACATTGGATTTATAATTACCTTTCGAGGCCTTATGAGAAATAAGATTTTCGCGGCTATTCTGGCGTTCGTAGGAGGCTCCATCGGGCTACACAAATTTTACTTGCGTGAGTCGGGAGCAGGGGTCTTTTACATCTTCATGTTTATCATGACTTCAAATGTGTTTCCCGTGTCGATGATCCTCGGCTTCATTGATGGGATGCGATATTTGATGATGGATCCGGAGGAATTCGATCGCAAGTTCAATAAGCGCTATCGTCGAACCAACTCACGTGTAGAACAACGACGAAGACGTCAACAAGAAACCTATGATCGTCGTCCAACTCGGACCAGATCCACTCAAAAACCGCGACAACGAAAGGGACCCCGTGTCCAAAGCAACCCTTTCAAAAAAAGCGGGTTGAAAAAATACAAAGAGTATGAGATCGATGAGGCCATTATAGACTTCAAAAAAGGACTTAAGATCGAACCAAAGGATGTTGCCTTACACTTCAATCTGGCATGCTCTTACTCCCTATTAGAGAATAAGGAAGAAGCATTCAAACATCTGGACTTAGCAGTGGACTACGGCCTTAAAGACACCGAGAAGATTATGAATCATGATGATCTTGCCTTCTTGCGCATTCAGCCTGAGTTCGACGCATTCCGTGAGAATGGATTTCAACAAGAGTCAAAACGTGTTCCAGTCACTCGGACCATTAGTTCGACAAGTCCAACGGTCGAAAAAATGCCCATGGATGATCTCCTTCTCGCTCAGCTCAATCGACTAATGGAGCTCCGCAAAAAAGGCGTTCTCACTGAGCAAGAATTCGTCCGTGAGCGAAAGAAAATCTTGGTTCGCTAAGATGCGTACCCGCTCCTGGTACACGGACATCATACATACTCTCTATCCCGACCTATGCGTATCGTGTGAGCAACAAGAACCACTCCTCGATCTCCCCTATTGTCTCGAGTGCCGCGAGGAGATCAGTTGGATCTTGGCTGGTGAGGATGCGCAAGCTGCTCTCATCGGGAAGCCATACTTTCCAAAGGACATATCGAGCTTTGACAGTCTACTTTACTTCACCAAGAAGTCGAGAGCACAACGGTTAATCCAAGCGATCAAATACAAAGGTCGTCGAGATGTTGCCCAACACCTCGGAGCTCTCCTCGGTGGACGTATCGCCGCCGATCAGCAGTATGAACATGGTACTCTGGTACCAGTCCCGTTACATCCGAAGAGATATCGAAGTCGAGGGTATAATCAGGCCAATCAAATAGCGAAGGGAATACAACAGTCCTGTTCTCATCTTGGTCGCACCCCAGAACTGCTTGTTCGGAAGGTGTATGAATCCTCCCAAACTAAACTGAGCCGGATGGAGCGATCCGCCGTACTTCGTTCATCCTTTGGTGTAAACCATGAATATGTTAATCCGTCTGATCACGCGATCATTGTCGATGATGTCATCACTACGGGATCCACTATAGCCGCCTGTTCTGCTGTCCTAAGAGAGTCAGGATACAGGCGTATCTCCATCTTATCAGTAGCCATCAGTATATAATGATCTCAAAATCCCTCATCGATCAGTTCAACCATCGGATCTATGGTGAATCCATCCCAAGGATCGAGAAGGTGGTCAGTATCCTAACTCATGATCAGATCTGGTACTCACCCAATACCGCGTCCAATAGCATCGGCCATCTTATCCTTCATCTCTGTGGAAACGTAACACAATGGATTGGTACTGGTATTGGTCAGCGTGTAGATGATCGAGAGCGAGATCTCGAGTTTACGACAGCAGATACCATCTCAGCAGAAGGCTTAGTAGATAGACTTCAACTACTGCGCGTGGTCACGGATGAAGCGCTAAAAGAACTTACTGACGAACTATTGCTCGAACCTCGAGAGGTCCAGGGCTTCAATGAGAACCCTCTAAGTATACTCGTGCATGTCATAGAGCATTTTAGCTATCATACGGGTCAGATAGCTATGATTGCTAAATACCTGACAGATAGTGATCTGGGCTTCTATGAAGGCCAAAATCTCAATGTGCTGTCACCAACTTAGGCGTGCGTCGACTCAGATAGACTCCTGTGATGATGAGACCCATGCCCGCAAAGTGCGTCCAACCGAGGGATTCTCCGTCGATCCAACCCCAGACTAAGGCTACTATCGGAATAATGTACGCTACCGAAGCCCCAAACACGGCGCTGGTTTGCTGGACTAATCGGTAGAAGATAATTAGAGCCAACACAGTACTGACCAAAGCAAGGATGGCCATATACCCCAGACTTTGCCAACCTAAGGGATGGGTCATCACCTTGTCGGGTATCTCAGTTAATGGGATCAACAAAAGGAGTGGCGCACCTAACATGAAGAAGGCGAACGAACTCAAATGCATCGAGTTAACATGTTGCATCTTCGCCTTTACGATGTTCACGTTGGTGCCATAAAGTATCGACCCAAGGACAATCAAAAGGCCATACCAGATGTGACTTCCTTCAGCAGCTGCGCCAATAGGCTGGTCCATAAGTATGAGAAAAGCAGCTCCCACAAAGCCCATTAGGATTCCGATTACCTGATATTTAGACGTGGTATTCTTGAAAATGAGGATTCCCACAATCAATGCAAAGATGGGAGTCAGGCTGTTCAAGACTCCTGCGGTGCCACTGCTGAGCTGGGTCTGGGCAGTCGCAAAAAGTATAGCCGGAATCCCACTACCAGTAAGCGCGATGATGAGGTACAAGAACCAACGATGCCATTCTAACTTTTTAAACGCAGCTACAAAAAACGGCGTAAACGCTAACCCTGATAGTGACACGCGCAGAAGTGCTACCTCTAATGGATTAAATACGACTAAGGCTTTCTTGATTAAGATGAAAGACGTTCCCCAGATCAACGATAAGAATACCAAGGTCAGCCAAGCCCTCGTGTCGGCACTAAGTGGCATATAAGTTAGTTATGTCGTTCTGAACAAGACGGCAGTAACGCCACGCTGAGCGATTAGTTTTGTGCTGCGTAGGACTCGACGGTGTTCCAAACTCGCCAAACGTTTTGGTAACACATCTTAATCAAGTCCTCCTCCGAATAGCCACGATCCAAGAGTTCTTTGAGCAGATTGGGATAGTCTGATACATCTTTAAGTCCTGTGGGAAGGGTATCTCCGACGCCATCATAATCAGAGCCAAATCCTACATGATCGACTCCTACCAAGGTCACAACATGATCGATATGGTCAGCTACCTTCTTGACATCAGCGAGTAGTACAGGGTGATCCTTTTGATACTGTTCGATCAGCTCTGTTGCCTTCTCATCCCCATAGGCAAGTCCATGTTCGGCCAGTAGTTTCCCAATTTCTACTCGTGCTGATTGAATCTGGCTGGCGACATCACCATCTAAGAATGATGATCCAAAATTGATCTGTATCACGCCTCCGTTTTCTCCTAATCGTCTGATCATATCGTCCGACATATTTCGCTCGAATTCAGGGGTGAATCGTCTGGCAGAACTGTGTGAAGCTATGACCGGGACATCTGTCAACTCCATAACATCGTAAAATGCCTCATCACTCACGTGGGAGATATCTACCATTATCCCTACGCGATTCATCTCTCGGACCACCTTCTCACCATAAGGGCTAAGACCATTCCAAGTGCGGACAGTATCGTAGCTACTATCACAGATCAGATTCACTTTGGAATGCGTAAGTGTAATGTAACTGATACCTCTATCCTTGAAGTAAGCCACATTGCTCAGATCATCTTCGAGACCAGATCCGTTCTCCATACCCATAGGCAATGCGACCAAGCCATCTTCGAATAACCGATCGCATTCTGATGCTGACTTCGCCACTTGAAACTTATCCGGATGTGCGGCCGCAATACCCTCGACCATTGAGATCAGACTATCCGCTAAGCGTTTAGAAGCCCCTGATTCGCTCTGAAGAGTAGCCGGCAGATAAATCGACATGAATGGTGCATCCAGACCACCTTGCTGAGCTCTGACATGATCGAAGTCACCTTGATCAGTCTGTATCGGGATACCAAGATATTCTTTGGTCAGTTGGAAGTTCTGGACCTTAAGTCTGTAGGGAAGGTCCACGTGCCCATCAGTGATGATGTTTTCCTGAGCAATTCGCTGAGCCTTTTCCGAGTTCGTCTCCCTCTCGGATAGGCTTGGAGAAATATCGGCAGTTTTGCAGCTCAGTAGCGGCAGTACAATCACAAGTACAAGGATGTTTTTCTTCATCTCGATATAAATCTTAGCCAAGTGTCAGTGAAGTTAGTGATCGATAGTGTCATCAAAATTCTGGATGCACCTGGAGCAATAGTTATGTCTTAAGCGAAGAAGTCAAAGGAATGCCAAAAGCCAAGAGTCATCTATCTTTTGGGTCGCAAGGGATCAGGACAATGACACACTTCGAAAATCGATTTTGCTCGACCATTGCCCATTGTAAAGGTCAACTATTTGATCGTCTAACAGCTGATATAGGTGACTTACTTCGTGGTACTCGTACCAATAAAGCGGCGGTGAACTCGCGCGGGGAATGATGCGAGGATATCTGATCCGAATTCCAGCGTTCTTACGTCTGTTCTCTTCCCATCTGACATGGACGACAGGACAGAACAATAGCGTGGCCATCACCATCGACGACGGTCCTAATCCATCTTCTACGCCACTACTGCTTCGATCACTTGATGATACCGGTCTAAAAGCGACTTTTTTTTGTCTCGGTACTCAGGCTGCAAAATATTCCGGACTGTTGGACGAAATCAGGGCTGCGGGCCACGTCATAGGATCTCATGGATACGATCATCTCGACGGATGGAAAACCGATACATCCACCTATATCGAGAATGCTCAACGAGCAGCCGATCTCATCGGTACAAATCTGTACCGCCCTCCATACGGACGAATCACTCCAGGTCAGTTAAATCGAATAAAGAGCCTATATACGATCGTAATGTGGACCGTAATGCCTGGTGACTTCGAGCCTAAGCTATCCACGACTGAGGTCAATAAGCGAATCTCAGATCACCTCCAGGATCAGGACATCATGGTACTTCATGACCAGATGGCAAGCAAAAGACATTTCCCTTCTGTGATCAACACAATTATCGAAGTCATCGAAAAACATCAACTCAGGGCCGTCACACTACATGAAGTCGAGCCCCAGAAACCATTAGTCGATGAACAAGCAAGATTGATATAGTACTACATGTATCGCAAGTACCTTGTTATGCAAAGTACTTTGTCTTTGCCATACATTTACAGTGTATTACGATCGACTTCACACACGGAGATCTTATGAAAATAGACAACACAAAAGCACAGATGAGAAAGGGTATCCTCGAACTCTGCGTGCTATCAATCATCTCCCGTGAGAGAGCGTACCCATCAGACATCATCAACAAGCTCAAAGAGGCAAAGCTCATCGTAGTAGAAGGAACACTCTATCCACTTCTGTCTCGACTCAAAAATGCAGAACTACTTAGTTATGAATGGCAAGAGAGTACTTCTGGACCACCACGTAAGTATTACTTCCTGACGGATAGCGGTCAGTCTTTTCTGGACGAGCTACTCTCCAGCTGGGAAGATCTCAAAGCCGCGGTTCAGCTATCAACATCAATACCCGAATCATCTAACCCGACATCACTCTAATCAACTCACTACACCAGCATTCCTAAAGAACTCTTCATGAACAAAATATTCAATATCAATCTGGGTGGCTATCCCTTCACCATCGATGATGACGCCTACCGAATACTGGATAATTACCTCATCACTATAAAGCATCATTTCTCGACCTCTGAAGGATGCGAAGACATTCTCTCCGATATCGAAGATCGAATGGCCGAGTTGTTTACTGAGCAGCTTCATGGTCGTAAGATCATCGGAAGTAACGAGGTCGAAGCCATTATCAGTATCATGGGCAGACCCGAGGATTTCGGGGCAGATGATACTGCTCACGAGCATTCTACATCTGGCAATACAACCTACGAGGATCACACCGAGGATAAGTCGTTCAGCCCAGGTAAGAAGCTCTTCAGAGATCAAGAGGAAGGGATCATCGGGGGTGTTTGCGCCGGCCTGAGTGCATACTTCGGTATTGCCAATCCAGTTTGGATTCGACTCTTGTTCGTTGGCTTAACGATGATGGGAGGTTCAGGCGTACTCCTGTACATATTACTTTACGTAGTCGTTCCAAAGGCGACTACAGCAGGAGACAAGCTCGCGATGCGTGGCGAACCGATCAATGTCTCAAACATCGCCAAGACCATCGAAAAGGAAGTCAACAACCTCGGCGATACGATCGTCGAGCTGACGAAAGACTTTGGTTCGTCGAAAAAAAAAAGGTAGCCCATACGTCTGAGAGTTTTCAGCGTGAGGGGTTACTCAGCAGATTCGTCCGTGGCATCGGACGATTAGGAGCTGCCATCTTTGGTTTTGCCACGATGATTGGTCGACGATTTCTCAAGTCAATTGTATCTATTGCTGGAGTAGCTGCCCTCCTTCTTCTCATTTGCCTTGTAGTCCTCAGTCAGGGCTTTGCTCCATATGTTGGACTATTCGGCCCTCGACCGATCATCACCGCATATCTTGGCTACTATGCTGGCGTGATTACTCTACTCATCATTCCCATTCTGTTTTTGGGTCGTGCTCTGGTTCGTTTCATCTTTGGCCATAGAGGCACGTTCCGTTTTGGTAAGTTGTTGGTCGGCTTTTGGGTAGTTGGGATGGTTGTGTTCTTTGCTACAGTGATTTTTGGAGTTCGTGGATACCAGTCTTTTGACGAACGGACAGAGGTCGTTGCTACTATGAACACCGACCGAGATCAAGCTATCACACTCGAGGTCCAACCAGCTCCTAAAGATCGAGACCTTCTTCAATTGAACTTTGGCAATATTTACATGAATCAGCGAAAACTCTTTGCCACAAGGAGACCTCATGTTCGGCTGCAGTTCTCGCCATCAGATACAGATCAAATCAGCATATCTCGCACTGTCAAAAGCAATGGCACCTCTCCACATATCGCCTTGCGTAACAGCAGTACTCCTCAACACCTGATCAAGGTAAATGAGGAGAACCAAACCATCTCGGTCTCAGACTACTATACGCTCAAGAGATCAGATCGATATCGACGTCAGCGCATAGATGTAGATGTCCATATGCCAGTTGGCGCAAAGGTTCGCTTAGATAATCGAGGCAATATCTTTAGCCGCTCAGCCCTGCGCCGCTTAGCAGGTGACGAAGGGACTATCTGGACGATGACTTCCGATGGATTAGAACAGGTTGCTGAAGGTGGCTAATCATTAAAAGGTAAAGCTTACTGTGGTATTCCAGATCCGACCCAAGGCTGGGATAATACCTGGACCAGGATAGGCAGGCGCTCTTCTGGTAAAATAGGAGGAGTCAAGAATATTATTCACAGTGAGTGATAGTCGAACTTGCTCTGACAGATCATAACGGCATGAGAAATCTGCAACCTGATACGATGGCACCGTCCCAAACACACCTACAAAGGGTTCTTCAGTATTCGCTGCATCTGAGTATTGTAATCCCACCCAAGTAGACTGCAGAGAAGATGCAAAATTGCCATAACCATAGGTGAGTCCAGATTTGATGTTGTAGTCTGGAAGATCCTCCAACTTATTACCCGAGCGCACCCCAACAAGTGCTCTATCATTAATCTCGGTATAGGTGCCTCGATTCACGGACCCATTAAAAAACCAGCTCAATCGATGGTCACTCCGTCTATCCAGGGCGCTTAGGACGTCGACCTCAAAGTAGAGTTCTGCGCCATAGATTCTGGCTGATCCAATATTAGTCCTCACTCGGAGGCCGTCATCGATGACTTCACCGATCCGATTGTTGTACAGGATATAAAACAGTCCTCCCTCTACAAAGAAGGGGCTATAGTTCCTCTTGCGTAATCCAATGTCAAAGCTGTAACCACTTTCATCTTTGATCTCAGGATCCACGACTTGGATGTTGGTTTGGATCTGCACATCGGTGAAATTGATCGCGCGATAATTGGATGTGGCATTGCCATAGAGTTCATAGCTGCTACTCAGTTTATGTGACATGCCCAGGCCGTATAAGAAGACAGTGCGAGTTGATTCTGATACTTCCTGGATCTCTTCTTCTATGAAATCATTGAATGCATTAATACGACGGGTATTAGTGAAAGTGCCATCCACCTCGGTCCTTATATATTCTAATCGAAAACCTGGGACTACACTCCACTTCGGAGTTAGATGAAAGACATTCTCAGCGAAGAGTGCTAAGTTCTCATTGGGAAAGTCAAATTCCGACTTCCTGCGCCCGAAGAACGACGTATCCACTCGTGTGAAATTTGCATCAACACCTGCAGTACCAAACTGCTGACTAAAGTTGGTCTTACCTCGATACAATCGTGTTCCGATTAGCAAGGTATGATCTACGGGAGTGGAACTTGGATATCCCACTGTCACGCGGGTCTCATTCCCGATATTGCGAAAGTCACCGTCGAGTAGATCTCGATTAGATAAAGGATCCGGAAGGTCTGGAGTCTCCAACAGTCCAAGCGATGTTCTCCGAGCCAACAGCCCGAATAGACGATTATAGACCTTAATCTTAGCTGTGGGTTCGTATTCCAACAGGATAGCTCCTAAGTTCCAATTCACTCTAAACCAGTTGCGCTCGCGGTTAGAACTCCTTGGCGCCATCTCAAATACGTCGTCCGTATGTCCCCCAGGCTGCTGACTGAGGTAGTTCATGTGGGTGTAGTCAAATCCGATTGTCAACTTTTCATTGGCCGCATACTCAGCGTTGACATGAGCACCGACTTGATAAAAGTCAGAATTAGGTCTCCAGCCAGACCCTTCCTTGTACTGGAAGTAGGCGTAGTAATTCAGCTTTTTTACTTGACCATGGACTGCATTGTAAGTATTGATAAAATCGTTGGCTCCATACGTATTATGAGATTCGACACTGATGGGTTTCTCTAAGTCCCCCCTCTTTAATTTAAAATTGATCATTCCCCCAAACTGACTTCCATATTGAAGTGCTCCGGCACCTCTTACTACCTCGATCTGCTGAACAGCCTGGAGCGGTGGCGTATAGTAGCTCTCAGGATATCCAAGTGCATCGGCACTCATGTCGTATCCATTCTGACGAGTATTGAAGTTGGCAGATCGCTTCGGACTGAGTCCACGACCTCCGATGTCCAGTTGGAGGCCAGCATTATCACTTTCCCAGATGTTGAGGCTTGGAACCTTAGCAAAGGCCTGCCTGGCATTGTTGGCAGCTTTATTACCGATCAGCCTCTCGATATTGATGACCTCGGTCTTTTTACCCACGTAAAGGCCACCTTCTTCAACAGATCGGAGTTGACGTATACCAAATGCATCTGTACTGGTCCCGATGACAACTGTTGGCAAGGAGAAGGTCGTCACGTCCATAGCGATGACGACTGATGTATCTCGGGTGATCCGAAAGCTCCTCTCGAGCAGATCACTATTGATGTTCTTGAACAGTACACTGTACTGTTTCCCTGGAATCAGATCTAAGGAGAATCCACCGTCCTCATCAGTGAATGTCGTCAGACCTTCTGCCGGTACTCGTACCAAGACATCTGGTATTGGCACTCGCATATCATCCACTACGATACCAGATAAGGTAACCGTCGTCTGTGCAGACATCCCCAGCACAACCATTAACTGTAACAGAAGTATAGTGCCAGGAAGCCTCATCTATCTCTTGTATGCTTGAATCCATCCATCGCGAAAAGGATGTGAATTGTTATAGATATCATAGTTCTCGTCAGTAAAGACTTGGCTCCGACGAGCGTTCAGTGAAATGCGACTTTTGACATATACCTCTGGAGAATAACCATGCTGAGCGACAAATCGATCTCCGATGTACCGTCCAAACTGAATCATCATGTCAGGTTGGGACCGTAACTGCTGCTCCTGAAAAGGAGTCAAGTATATACTCTGATCGACCTCCCTTCGCACATCTCGAACCGGATCACGCACGATGAACGATGTATACCCATTTTTCTCCATGAGCATGACGCGCCAGCTCAGTCGGTATCCACGTTCATTCCAAAAAAGGTGGCCTGGATACATCAGATATCGTAGAGGCAAGAACAACTGAACTACCATATAGCCTATCAAAAGCCATGTGGGCCATCGACTACCATGGCTCACACTCTTCAGCTCTGCTGACGTAACCTGATCGTCTTTTAACCCACCTCCTATTAGACTGAGGAGACGCTCGTGAAAGTCACTCGAAAAGAAAATAAGGGTAGACGTGATCATGATGTAAGGGAACATGCCAATCCTCGGAAACAAGATGCCCGTCATGATATGGAAGACCAGGACACCGATATAGGCCAATACACGAGTCTTCTTCCACAGCAGAAAGATCCATATCGTAAGATCATAGACACATCCCGCCCAACTGAACAAGTAAGCCACCAGCTTCAAGTGCATGAATGAACCCAACACCGGAAGTTGATGCTTCCCTGGTAGCCAAGTCGCCATGGGCTGTGCACGATAAAGCCAATCATAGTTGACCTTAGCAAGGCCAGCAAAAAAATAAACAATCGAAAGCTGACATCTGAAAATCCATATCTGCCAGCGTGCACAGGTGGTCGAACGGATGCTCGGGAACAGAAGTAAATCCATCGAAAACCAGCGATGTGCAGGCACCCAGATCATCCAGAATGAAAGAATAGAAACGAGATAGTAGTGATTGAGGTAGTAAGTCTTGTCGATCAGCTCGACATAAGTAAACAAGAGAAAGAATAAGACCGCACAGATACGATACCCAAAGCCCAGCATGATACCCAATGAACTTACTCCCAGCAACCCAAAAACATAGTACATGCCGTCACCAGGTAACGGTCTAACCCAAGGGAAAAATGCAAAGTGAAATGTTGGATCGATGTACAGCTCGTGGATCCAGCCTTGGCTATAAGTACGATAGGTACTGTACAGAAGAAGTGCGCCGAAGACAATACGAAATACGACTAAAGGCGCTATTGAGACCCGCCCAAAAAGCCAGTTCCTCAGTTGTATAGACCTTTCTCTCATTGCCAAAATAAAAATAGGCACCACGCTTGTGGCACCTATTTACTATTACAAAGTAAGACTGATTTGCTGCTTAATCACCGTCGTTAGCGCCATCGGCGTCCTGGACGTTCAGGACTGGGAACAAATCTGATTTATACAGGGTGATAAGGGCCTGAATGCTATTGTACAAGTTCTCATCGCCAGTAATCAGTGTCCGACCAGCGATCTGATCATAGATCTGTTGGTATTGCGCCTTGATATCTGTATCGAGCGACTCTTGGTCGGCCGCTAATAGCAAGTCTTCATATCCGATTCCATCTCCTGCTTCTGAAGTCGATCCCAGATAGATGTCCTCCATCTCTTCGACTGCTACTCTAACCAACTCCAGAGCAGTCTCGTCGCTGTTATCCTGTAGAGATTTGTAATAGCTCTCGATCTTAGATGCATCACGTGCTATCGGAGTATCGTTGGGTCCAAGTCTACCGATAGGCAATCCGACCTTGTTTCCCCGGATATGCTCCTCGTAGTAGACAAGACTTCTATTAAGCTGGACACTAACTGAACTCCCGAGCGCCACTCCCCCATTATTGACGAAATTATCTCGAAGAGTACCGGTCCAACGCTGCACTAAGTCATCCGCCTTGGTCTGTAGCGCGCCCACGAGGGCCTGAAGGAAAGCAGTTCTTTTTGGGTCATTGGCAAAAGCCGCCAATACATCCTGATCTCCATACAGCAGATAGTCCAAGGCGGGATATCCATTTGCACGGCGCTGGGCTGTAGTGTTGAAGTTGTAAGATTCTGATGAGATAAGTTCGTCAAGCAGAGTGACATCTATGGGATATAGATTGGTCGTGTTTACAAGGTCCACATTGGACGTAGCGTAATAGTTGTGTACAGCGGCTGCTTGGTATGATCTATAGGCCTGTAGATATGCCTCTCGAACAGCATTGAGGGAGCTCTCCGTAGGCGCTGACACGAAGTCGTCTACGATAGCTGTGAACGATACTACTTTTTCTTGATAGTCGAAATACGTAGGTATGATAACCTCATCCACCTGATTAATCAAAAGGTTTGAGATCGTAGGCTCCACTGCTGGTTCATTAGGTTCGGGCTCTGGGTCTGGGTCTGGGTCCGGTTCAACAACAATAGGAGGAGCCGGCTCATCGTCTGTACATGCAGACGCAAGGAGGCCAAGCCCGACGATAAGCAAAAACCAAAGTTTAACGATTGATCTCATGTCTTATGGTTGAAAGCGTTCTGGGGTTTAACCAGTATTCGCCAGAGGTTTATTGATTAAAAAGGCACGTTAATAAAGCCCGGGAAGGAGCCGTTCAGCTTGACACGCGCTGCTTCCATCTGCTCATCGGTGATCTCCCATAAATTGATATCGTAGATGCCCGAGAGCGTAGAGTTATCGCTTGGCCATCCGATCTCCTCGAGTACGTCATATGCCTCAGTTTCGGTGAGGCGTCCTTCAGAATTGAACGAAAGTGAATAGATAAAGCCATATGCCTCGGAGAGATGGTGCAGTTTATCGTCTTCGGTGACATCTGCTATTGCCAAGTTGAGGTAATGGAAGGCCGCCGCCGCTAACCCTGCTTCGACATATAGCTTGATGTCCTGACGTGCTGCTTCGAGGGCAGCTTCATTCACTGATTCGTCGGCCGGGCCAAACCCTTCTCCTGCTTTCAGAATGGATCTACCAAGGACATAAGCATCCATGATCCGCTGCGCTAAGTTGATCCCGAAGGCCTCCTCAGTCTCATCGCTAAAGTCATAGATGTAGTTCGCCATAAAGTCTCCGTCACCAGTCGATGTATTAGCAGGATTTGGATAGGTCATCGGATTAGCCGCGAGATAGCCGAACGCTTCATCCCATCTGTGCTGTCGGTCTGTACCATTGCTCCCGTAGCTATCAGTAGAAGACTCATTATTACCTCGAGAATTCTGGGGACCTGACTGCGTTGGTCTGAGGTAATCATCCACCATCTGATCATATAGGAGTGGACCATACAGACCTTTTTCTAAGATCTGAGCGTATTCCAGGCCATTAGCACTGACGTGACGTCTCTTGTCACCTGTCGTGATCATACCAGCAACACCATTAGCGGCTGTAATCGCGAAATTTTCGCTGGACGCAACAAATATGTCCGCTAAGTCCGCGAATGCGTCAGCAACACTTGTATTGCCGTTATCGAAGTTGAGTTCGTCGATTTTCGATCGAATGTCAGAGTTACCCATGGCTGCCTCAGTCGTGAACTGGTCACGATTAGCATTCTCGAGTGCTGCTCGGATATCCATAGTAATTGGTTCGTCGCGCGTGACAGAGACAATCTCCTTCAACTGTGCGACTCGGCGGATCTGACCGTTATAGGCTCCGGGAGCAAAAGCTCCGTCGATATCATAGAAACCAGGAATATCAAAATCTCCTAAGTCTATGAGACCAAAGGCATCCAAACTACTTGACAAAAATCCAGCATTCACATCTACCACAGTCACAGGCATCACTTCGATGCAGTTACAAGTCTGAGCTTCTTTAACCGTGCCCTCTGGACAAGTGGTGGAGATACATGGGTCAGGAGTAAGTGAAGAGGCATCTGTGATACACTCACATGCTATAGATAGGACCTGTCCTGTAGCACAGGTGGTAGTACAGACGATATCCCCATCATCACATGTAAAACCAGGTGGGATATTGACATCCTCGCATGGGTCACTGGTGCAGGACATCATGCTGAATAGGCCGTAAAGAAGAATTGATGCAAGTGAAAGTTTGAGTATTCTCATGTTCAAATAAAATCTGATCGTTAATCAAGTGGCGGCGACGCCATATTTCTCGATGAGCAAAAGTATCTGTCTGTTCAGAGGCCACTCTTCATCAAAACCAGCTGTCACATACCTAATTTTTGATAGCTGAAAAAGTGAGAAATCTCACTTTTAGGTAATGGTATAATGAGAGTTGGTATCGAGTCTCGAGAAGAGTATTCCGTGGTGTGGAGTGCTTGGTGCGCACGAGTAGATATCCAGCCTCGTCTATATAGATCTATATAGACCGACCCCTGAAATATCTATAGATCTATGTATTTCAGGAGCCGAGAGGGGGAGCGAATTTTGGGTGGTTAATTAATCGCTCAGCTCATGGATCTTATATACTCTTCGACCGTTTTGCACCTTGGACGATGTGTACTGATCAGTTTATTCGCCTTGATCTGTAGCCAAAGTCAAGGACAGAACTACCTCTTTAACCAGAAGGTCATTCCAGGTGTAGGAGAAGACGACTTTGGTGATCGATGTGTGATGAGCGGAGAATGGGCAGTGAGTTCTGCAAGTCGCGGCAGGGCGGTATATCTCTATCGGAAGATGCCCGATAACTCATGGAAAGAATGGAAAGTTTTTCGAGGATCCGGGTCGGGATATGGCACATCCTATGATCTACTCGATGATGTACTCATCATTGGAGATTCCGGATATGACAACATTGAAATGAGCCAGTTCAACTACGGGCGCATAGAAATCTATCAACGAGACTTGGGAGGTCAAGATCAGTGGGGTTTAGTACAAATCATCGAGCCAGAGACGATCGAAAACAACTTGGGGTTTGGTATCGGTATTTCTCTGTCCACGTCTTTTCTCGCCATAGGTCAGGTTGGAAACTTCAATTCACAGCTGAGTCGAGGTACGGTAAGCATTTATCAACGAGCAAATGACCGGTGGTCTTTGTTAACTACCTTATCGGCAGATGATAGCACGCTGAACCAAGGTTTTGGACGCGAAATTGATATCACCGATGACTATCTCGTCATCAGGGCCAATGAAAGCAATAATACTGGCAGCTACTATGTCTACGAACGAGACCCCTCAGATGCGAAAGAATGGGACTTCAAAAAGAAAATTTTTCCATCATTCCCGATCAATGGTGGAGCATGGAAGACAGAGGCTATCATCAAAAATGATACACTCCTCTTACCCGAACCGCGCGCCTCTACACCCAATGGCCAATTTTCTGGAATTCTGAGGTTCTATCAGAAGGATCAAGGAGGACTTTCGAATTGGGGAGTGATTGACTCAATTATCTCTCCAAGTGGACGATTTGGCGAAAACTTTGGAGCAGCCATCTCATGGAAAGGTGATCACCTGGCAGTAGGTGCTGATGAGGAAGATGCTGTCCAGGATACATTAGGTGCTGGATACATCTTTGAAAAAGTCAGCGGTGCATGGACAATAGTAAATCGTATAACTGCTCCCGATCGCAGCGATCTATACATTGACTTTGGGACAAGCATAGCGATCAATACGATGGGAGATGTAATGGTCGGAGCAGATGACGATCCCTTCCCAGACCTTGAGAGAGGCAGTTGCTACTTTTATTCGACCTCTCCTGCGATGCGGAGTTGCATGACTCAGCTGACGACACTTGGTGCATATAATGTGTCTGATGATAGCGATTACGTCATTGATATCTGGCAGGATTGGGCGATCATCAGTAGCAAATTTGAAAATGATATCGATCTGTTTCGATTCACAAATGGTGCCTGGACCTTTGTCAAAGAGATCAACCCAAATCAAGGCGACAAAAGAATGATGGACTTCGGGCGATCCGTGAGCTTAGATGGAGGATTTCTGGTAGTGGGAGCTCCTGATGGCAATAGCTCTTTGGGTCAGGTCTTTGTCTTTCACAAAGACCGCGGTGGTGCCAATAACTGGGGGCAAATAGACATTATCAACAAGCCCTCACATAATGGCGGCAATGACTTTGGCCAATCTCTCAAGTTGAATGGTGATGAGTTAGCTGTAAGTGCTCAACGAACGGACACAGCCTTTGTCTACCAACTCCTGAACGCGGGCACCCCAGCCTCCCAACTCATCCATGAGGTCAAACCAGCAAACCCTGTAAGTTCCATTGAGGTATTTGTCGTCTCATATGAACAGGATGTGCTAACGATGTCTCGGCGAGGGCTGGTTACGGAAGGCGAGATATTCACTTTCAAGATCAATAGTACAAGCCCGCAAGACTGGAACGAAACGACACGCATCGCACCTCCCCCTGGAGTGACACCTAATCGATTCCGACCAACAGATCCAAAAGTATCAGGAGATCTACTCGCGTTCTGTGCTTTGGATGATCAAGTTCAAGGAACTTCAACCAACCAACGAATTAGCAAGGTATTCATCTACGAACGCGACGCCCTGGGTGGATGGATGCTGAGCCAGGAGATTAAGTCGCCACAAGATGAATTCCAATCCAAATTTGGGCAGACATTGGCTTGGGATGGTACGGACCTATATATCGGTGCTCCATTTGCAGATGGCTCATTCGCGTCGAGTGGCGCCATCCATATCTATAAACCAGATGCGTCAGGCCTCTATCAATTGTACGATACCTTTTTTGACTGTGATGCGAAGAGAAGTGATCAGTTCGGTAGTGATATAGAGATAGATGACGGGCACCTACTTATCGCTCCGCGCGTAGATCTGAGCGTCCAATCTGTGGAGATCCAAAAGATCAAATCAGATTGTATCGCCATCCAAGACATCTCCTCCCAGGATGTCACGGGTAGTCAACAGTCCACATTCAGGGCTGGAATGCGATTGAACAGCGATGCGCGATTGTTTCATGTAGCACCGGTAAGATTTACGGCAGGAACAGAAGTGGTCTTTCAGCCTGCTTTTGAAATCGGATTCTGTGGCCAACTCCAGGTGGATATCGCGGACTGTGATTAATGACCTTACGATTATATCCAACCCGGTCTATATAAATCTATATAGACCAACCCCTGAAATATCTATAGATCTATGTATTTCAGGAGCCGAGAGTGGGAGCGAATTTTGGGTGGTTCATCAATCGGATAAAATCGCACCATGATCACACTGCATCAACCAAAGCTTCTGCTGATCACATTATGGATATGCTGCGCCGCCGCTGTGACTGCGCAGCTGCCATCCATCTATCAGGTAGAGGATATCGCGCCGCCAACAAGGTCGCCGTCCATATTTTTCGGTGGTGAGAAAGCAGAATTTGATGGTAAGCTCTACTTCCAGGGAGCTCATGCGAGTGGATTCTCACTACTGAGGTATGATGCTGAACATCTTGAGGTCGTTATCGACGATGATCAGTTTTTTAACTCACCTAACTCGTTTACTACCTATCAAGGCGAGCTGATCTTCTTAGCGAGTAAGGGTAAAGGTGATCAGTTCCAGAACTCTGAACCCTACAGCTATGATGGACAGAACTTCTCGCTGATCCAGGAGCTCAATCCAAATGGAGGTGGACCTGCCTTTACGAATGGCCCATTGGTCAACTATGAGGGGCTTCTGTACTTCAGCGCAGAGGATGGGACGAACGGGCAGGAACTATGGACGTATGATGGCGACACCATGATCATGCAGGAGATCCGCACTGGTGCCTTAGGCTCTATACCACAGAACTTCACCATCTATGACGACAAGTTGTACTTCACGGCTATCGGGCATGACACCTTAGGTCGAGAGCTCTGGTATACTGATGGTGTAACTACAGAGATGGTCGCTGATATCTGGCCAGGACCTGAGGGATCATCGGCGCGAGAGCTCACTGTGGCTGGTGGTCGGCTGTACTTCACAGCAGAGGATAGTCTTCACGGTCGCGAGCTGTGGACCTATGACGGTACCACTGTAGAATTAGTAGAGGACGTTATCCCAGGACCGACCTCTTCATCTCCTCAGAGTTTGGTCGAACATCAGGATGAGCTATTTCTTGGTGCTTTTGACTCACTTGTTGGATTTGAACTCAGAAGAGTCCAAGGAACTGATCTCTCATTGGTAGCGGATCTCAGTACACGAACCTCTACTGCTGCTGGAAGTGTGCCGATTGTATCCTATCAAGATGAGCTGTTGATCAATGTATTCGACGATAGCGCACAGAGTGTCTACATCTGGAGAAATGGGGTCATCGAACGATTAGGGGAGGGCTTCATCCAGGAGTTTCTTCACTACGACGATTTGCTCTACATGTCATATGATGCTACGAGCTCTGGTATGGAGCTATATCGGTATGATGGTACCACACTCTCCTTGGCGCTTGACATCGTACCAGGTGTACAATCATCATTTCCTCAGGCACCTATAAGGTATGGAGATCGAATGTTTTGGAATTCAAGCGGCGGCACCATTCTCACCGACGGTAGGACGATCGCACCTCCTGCGATCGATCGAACTGGTGCTGACGGAAGTATTGGGTTTAACTCAAGCCTCACAAACGCGAACCACTTCATTTTGCAAGACTCGCTGATCTTCTTTACTCCGTTTAGTCGGGATCGAGCGCCTCTCTCCATGCTCAGTTCCCAAGGCATCGTAGACGCCCATATCCAACTACCGATACCGGATTCGTTGAGCATGAGCTTTACATCGAACACCTATTTTACATATGGCGGCAGGTTGTACTTCACCACTACTGCCCGTGGGAATTTCAGGAGTAGATACTTATCGTCCTATGGATTGAGTTCTGGGACATTCCAGGTAGGTCCCGCTGTTCCTTCCCGACCATCCGAACCAACTGTATTTAACGGGCGCGTTTACTTCCGCATGAGCACTACAAGCACCGGTATTGAGCTGTACGAGTTTAATGGTACTTCTATCCAGTTGGTGCAGGACTTACGACCAGGCAGTGGTTCAGGAGTTACATTTAGTAAGATGGTGGAGTACAATGGCGCACTTTTCTTCATTTGTGCCAATGATGGTGTAGGATTTGAACTTTGCCGGTTTGACGGGAATACCATTGAAGTGGTTCACAATTGGGTGTGGTTTTCAGGTGGCTCCAGACGCCATTCTGACGAAGACCTGATTGTATACAAGGGCAAGCTCTACATGCCAGGATATACCACTTCGGCTGGAGAGGAACTCTATGTCTATGATGATCAAAATGGTGCAAGCCTTGCTGCTAATCTGAATGGCACGGGAGCATCTGGTAGTCCAAGCGACTTTCGAATTCTGAATAACACGCTTTATTTCAATGCATTTGTTGGTGGGGCTGCTTTCAAACCTGTTCTACACAAGTTTGATGGTACCACTGCAACCCCTGTGTTGGACATGAACTACGAACTGATCAAGATCATGGGAATCTATGATGGCAGACTACTGTGCAATATCACTACACCAGAAACCGGGGCTGAGCCTTGGTGGTATGACGGGTCGACATTTACCCTTGCCAGAGATATCAATCCTGGATGTAATGGATCATTACCGGTTAGATCCGGCTTTGATGTCTCCTACGGTGGACGATTTTATTTCGTTGCTAATGATGGTATCAATGGCTGGGAGCTCTTCGTCGCCGATGCCACTGACTGTCCACAACACATAGCCGTACGACCACCTACAGATACAATGGGAAGCAGCTACAAGGCAAGCGGTAAGATCCAAATCCTTGGCACCAGCGACCCCATGATGCCTGGTGACCAGCTCAATGTTTCCGCAGACCGGTCGATAGAGATCCAAGAAGGTTTTGCCGCTGGGGCGGGAGCTACACTGACCGTGGATAATGATGGGTGTCAGGAGTGATAGAATGAGATCAACAGTTCAATACAGCCAATAATGCATTAGAAGATCAGCACGGCTTCTATGCTTGCCATGGCCCTTTTTGTATTAGATAAAATCAATACGCCTCTTATGAAAATTAACAGACCCATACCCTCAAAAGGAGGACAAGAAATGTTCGTTCTTCCCTCAAATGCCCAAGATTACAATGGGATCGCGCAACTTATTCAGATCTATCATACCATCCTTAGCGATCCTAAAAAGCTGTTTCCGCAACTCGATATCAGCACCACTCTTGCACTGGTCACTAAGTTCTTCTCAATCGACCTCCTCAGTGTTACCAAAATAAACGCACATATTCCTGAGGTTCCAAAGACACGACTAAGTCTCGCTACAACTATTCTGGTCTGCTGTCTCTGTCTGTCCAGTTTGTCCTATGGTCAAGATGTCAATATCCCTACTCCCGCCAGGGACATCACCTCTGATGAAGTACTGGTGCGCGGATCAGATGGTACCATAAGAGCCAGCAAATACGAGGTTGGTGACTTTGCCCACGGGGGTATCGTGTTTTATGTAGACGAAACAGGCCAGCATGGTCTCGTCTGCAACCTTTGGAACATCACAGGCAACTCCCAATGGACTCCCAACAACAAGAGAACTGGTGCTCTCGCAAGCGGCATCAATGGAGGAGCGCCCAATACATCGATCATCATCGCGGCACATGTCGGAGACCCCTACCTTTCCTCTGCCGCCTTCATCGCGAATCAATACACCATAGAATATCAAAATAAGATCCTATCAGGATGGTATCTGCCATCGGGCATAGAACTTCAAGAGCTCTTCTCTGTCTATACTACCATCAACTCGGCGATCAATGCACTGCCTGAGTCTGTCTTTCCCGTTCCCATGTTAGACAAAGAGCTACGTCCAGATGCAGCATACTGGTCCTCAACAGAAGGCTCAGATGCAGCCGCACAATTTTATCTTCATACTCCAAGTCCTCAGCTCACGACCGATTCGAAGTCGACCCGGAAATGGGTTCGCGCCATACGGCAGTTTTAGAAGGGCATTAAACTCATCGCACAGATGCCATGTGGAGCAACTACGAGGCAAGTGGTAAGATCCAAGTCCTTGGCACCAGAGATTCCATGATGCATGGTGACCGGCTCAATGTCTCAGGAAGCCGGTCGATAGAGATCCAAGAAGGTTTTACCACTGAAGTGGGAGCTATATTGACCGTGGATAATACTGGGTGTCAGGAGTAAGTTTCGATAGTTTGATTAATGGTCGTGATCGCCCAACAGAGCGATCGCGATCTTTCTTATGTAGTGTGACACCAGCTCGACGCTAATCGCTGTTTCGAGCCGATGATCTATAGAGTCAATGATCAAGACTAATCAGTAGCTCGATCAGGGCATGGTTTGTACCTTAGAGATACTCATCTCATGACTTCATGTCCAAACTGATTTCGCTCTTCGTACTTGTTCTGCTGGCCGTAGGTGCGGCCATCTTCCTATCAGCATGGTGGTGGATATTGGCCGTTATACTGGGTGCTATTTGGCTACTTGGCGTGCGAAACTACTCGCAGCATCAACATAGTATCCTCCGCAACTTTCCATTAGTCGGACATGGACGTTATCTCGCCGACTGGCTTCGTCCTAAGATCTATCAGTATTTCGTCGAGCCAGACACAGATGGGCGGCCGTTTAATAGGATTTTCAGATCGATCGTGTATCAACGTGCGAAGGAAGTGCTGGATACGGCACCATTTGGCACTCAGCTCAATGTTTATGACACTGGCTACGAGTGGATGAACCACAGTATTGCTGCCATAGACTACGACACCTTAGATCAAGATCCGCGTGTGAAGATCGGAGGTCCAGCATGTCTACAGCCCTACAAGGCAAGTATCCTAAATGTAGCGGCCATGAGCTACGGGTCGCTCAGTAAGAATGCCATACTTGCTCTGAATGGTGGGGCATCGATCGGAGGATTTGCCCACAATACGGGCGAGGGAGGCATCTCCCCTTATCATGAAGAATACCAAGGCGACTTGATCTATCAGATTGGCACGGGGTATTTCGGAAGTAGATCTCCTGATGGAGGATTCTCGCCCGATGAGTATACCAAGCAGGCCACAAAGCCCAATGTCAAGATGATCGAACTCAAACTGTCGCAGGGTGCTAAACCTGGGCATGGAGGAATATTGCCAGCTAAGAAGGTAACTCAGGAGATTGCTAATATCCGAGGAGTAGAAATAGGTCAAGATGTCCTTTCACCTCCCTATCATAAGGCCTTCTCAACACCTATAGAGTTAATGCATTTCATCCAACAGCTGCGAGATCTCTCAGGAGGTAAACCTGTGGGTTTTAAACTCTGTATCGGCAACAAGTCAGAGTTCTTGGCCATCTGTAAGGCGATGATCGAGACACAGATCAGACCAGACTTCATCGCCATAGACGGAGGAGAAGGGGGAACAGGTGCGGCACCGTTAGAATTTAGCAATAGCGTTGGCATGCCCATGTTGGATGGATTAGCTTATGCCTCTAATGCGCTCATCGGCTTTGATCTAAAGAAGGACATTACACTCATCGCTTCTGGTAAGGTCGTCACTGGGTATCATATCTATAGAGCCCTTGCCCTGGGAGCAGATGCCTGCTATAGCGCACGGGCGATGATGATGGCTCTGGGCTGTATCCAGGCATTAGAGTGTAACAAAAACTCCTGCCCCGTCGGAGTCACTACCAATGATCCACACCTCATGCGTGGGCTGGTTGTCAAAGACAAAAAGCATCGAGTTGCCAGTTTCCATCGGGAGACGGTACACAGCTTCGTAGAACTGATGGGTGCGAGTGGACATCATGATCTACAGTCCATCAACAGGGCGGATATCACCCGGCGTACAGAGAACAACGTCTCTCTGCGCTACGACCAGATCTATCCATATATCACTCGTGGATGTCTACTGGAGTCGGGTGACTGTCCTGCCTCGTTACGAGCAGATTATGCGATCTCCAGTCCACATCAGTTCAAGCCAGTCTTTGAGGTGGCGTATGAGGCATAAATCCAATTATTCTATGGTCGATCATCAGCGCCAAAGGCACTCCTGAGAAGGCTTTACCCTGAGTTCAAAATTCTCTTGCAACTAACTATCAAGACCTCTATTTTCGTCGACTTTTAGAAAATGAGGGTGGAATCCATCCGTGATTGATCTCCTAACACACTGGATATCAAGGCAATAGGGCTACAATCTCCGACTTCACGCATCAGCCGAATTGTAAAGACAAATACCTATTTTAGAGAACAAGGGGAGACTCCCGGTCCATATAGACTGGTTATCGTCTTCGACATTGCCATCTCGTCTTATGACTGATGTTGATGTAACCACTCAGAACATCGAACAATGAACATCGATTCAGGGGCACTTCATCTGGCCCTTCAAGATTACTTCGGATTCAACGAATTCAAGGACCGCCAGGAAGAAATCATTCAGAGCGTGCTACAAGGTCGAGACACCTTGGTCATCATGCCGACTGGTGGAGGCAAGTCACTCTGCTACCAACTACCAGCCATCCTATCAGAAGGTACGGCACTGGTGATCTCTCCTTTGATCGCACTGATGAAAAATCAAGTGGACTCGATCCGAGGTTATAGCCAGGAGGATAAGATCGCGCACTTCCTCAACAGCTCACTAACCAAGTCCCAGATCAAACAAGTTAAAGAAGACATTAGCGAGGGAAATACCAAGCTGCTCTTTGTAGCACCTGAGACGCTTACCAAGGAAGAAAATATCCAGTTCTTTAGGGAGGCCGAAGTGTCATTTGTGGCGATCGATGAGGCCCACTGTATCTCTGAGTGGGGACACGACTTCCGACCTGAGTATCGGAGGATCCGTGAGATGATCCAAGGTATCAACGATCAGATTCCGATCATCGCACTCACCGCTACTGCCACGCCTAAGGTGCGCACAGACATTGTCAAAAACTTGGCAATGAAGGATCCCAATGTCTTCATCTCTTCGTTCAATCGCACCAATCTGTACTACGAAGTCCGCCCAAAATTCAACAAGGATCAGACCATCAAACAGATCGTCCAGATCATAAAGCAGAACAAGGGAGAGTCGGGAATCATCTACGTCCAGTCGCGCAAGTCCACTGAAGAAATCGCGGAGATCCTACAGGTGAATGGTATCAAGGCAGCGCCCTATCATGCCGGATTAGACGCTAAACGAAGATCCAAGGTGCAAGACGATTTTTTGATGGAGGCAAGCGATGTCATTGTGGCCACTATTGCCTTTGGTATGGGGATTGATAAGCCAGACGTACGATTTGTGATTCATTACGACATCCCAAAAAGTATCGAAAACTACTACCAAGAGACCGGGCGTGCTGGTCGAGATGGATTGGAGGGGAAGTGCATGGCGTTCTTCGCGCACAAGGATATTCTCAGACTTGAGAAATTTCTGAAGGATAAGCCGCTGTCTGAACGTGAGCTCCATGCTCAACTCATGAATGAGGTCGTCGCCTATGCCGAGACATCAGCATGTCGTAGACAATTCTTATTACACTACTTCGGTGAGACCTTTGATACCTCAGGATGCCAGAACGAATGCGACAACTGTCGTCGTCCAAAGGAACGCATCGAGACCGGTGATGATCTACGCAAGGTGATCGGTGTGATCCAAGAGTTAAATGAAAACTATGGTGTCAAGTTCCTGGTCGAATACCTGATCGGGCGCTCGACTCAACAGATGAAAAACTATAAATACGATATCAAAGAGAGCTTTGGCATTGGGAAAGATAAGGATGCGCTGCATTGGCATTCACTCATCCGTCAGGCAATGCTCTCTAATCATCTGCGCAAGGATATCGAACAGTATGGGCTGGTCAAGATCACTAAGGCAGGTTCTGCATTCTTAACGAGCCAAGAGGAGTTCTACATGACTATCAATCATGACTACTCCAAGGAGGCGGCCAACGATGTCGTCACCTCTAATAGCTCGATGGGCACAGCGCTGGACGAGGAGTTAATGCAACTTCTAAAAGATATCCGTCTCAGCGAAGCCAGACGACATAATGTCAAACCATGGATCATCTTCATGGACCCGTCACTCCAGGATATGGCCACCTACTACCCGATCAGTATCGAGGATATGACGAGCATATCCGGTGTCAGTAAAGGAAAAGCCCTGAAGTATGGGCAACCCTTTATAGAGGCCATCCGGGAATATGTTGATGAGAAAGACATCGATCGGCCTACAGACTTTGTGGTGAAACAAGTAGCGAACAAGTCCAAGTCTAAGGTGGCTATCATCCAAGGTATCGATCGCAAAATCCCTCTGGAGGAATTAGCCACTGGTGCGAAGCTATCGTTCGAGCAGCTCCTCGACGAAATGAACATGATCGTTAGCTCGGGTACTAAACTTGATATCAACTACTATCTCGACGACAATCTGGATGAGGACATCGTCGAAGACATCTACGATTACTTTGCAGATGCGGACAGTGAGAGCATAGAGGAGGCTTGTACCGAGCTACTCGATGATGACATCACTCGCAGCGAAGTCCAGCTGGTACGCATCAAGTTCTTATCTGATGTCGTGAACTGATCATGAAAAAACTTCTCATTCTCAATGGACCTAATCTCAATCTACTTGGTATCCGCCAGCCAGAGATCTATGGACATCAAACCTTTGAGCAGTTCTATCTCGAGCTTGTAGATCGGTTCGCGGATCGAGCCACATTGACCTACTTTCAGAGCAATCATGAAGGAGCTCTCATCGACAAACTACAGGAGGTGGGTTTTGAAATAGACGGTATCATCTTTAATCCCGGTGGATATACACATACTTCTGTGGCACTTAGAGACACGATTAGTGCGATCACTGCACCCGTGATGGAGGTCCACATCTCTGACATTCACAGTCGTGAACCCTTCAGACATCACAGCTATATCAGCGACGTAGCTACTGACAGCATCATCGGACAGGGATTAGAAGGATATAGCCAAGCGATCGTGTCGCTTCTGCAGTAGAACTAAGGGCGAAGATCTACAATACGGACCCTGTTCTGCTTATTCATTTTCTTTACAGCTCGGCCCCAGATAGCCTTCGTGAGGTACCCGCTCAGCATGGCTGAGGCACCAATCACTGCAGTATCTACGCCAAATTCATACTGCGTTTCTAACACATCGATGCGTCGCAGTCCTTCGATAAGTCCGCCCAAAACCAGCCAGGACGCACCGAAGTAAAACTGTGTATCTCCCAAAAACTTTACTTGAGGTCGCTCGTAGCTAAAGTGAGTGAAGTCCTCCAGGTAGCTTATGCCATCCGGGAAGACAATGGCCTGATCCTCGTAGATTAATTTCGATATCAATCCTTCTTGCCACCCGTCGTATTGTACAGTCTTGAAGCGGATTTCTGTCCCGACAGTGAATCGGCGTACATCTGTGATATTTGCTCGTTCCAGTTGCAGGTAGATCTGGCCAGAACCGGGAGACCATTGCAGTAACAAAACCAGAAGAAACGAGAGGTGCCTGAGATGTGTGTAGGTCATACCTCGATCTAACGACTTATCGAGTTAGGATGTCTGTCTTGGAGTCACTTTTTCTGGGACCTGTGAGAGAAGACGCGTCATCGCCTTATGGATCTTTGCTTGAGATTCTTCCTGTTTGCCCAGATAGATGACCATGAGATGAAGACCACCCTTATGTTCCTTTAGATTATCCAGTAAAGATGGTCGCTGGAGGCGGTACGCTTCTCGCATGAGCCTCTTGATACGATTACGAGAAACAGCTCTGCGATACAGTCTCTTTGGGACGCTGAACGCGCATTTAACCTCGTGATGATCATCACTAACCAACCATACCAACTTTAGCGGATAAACGAACAATGTCTGACCAGAAGAGAATAAAGTCTGAATGTCAGATCGCGATGAAAGAATGGCAGACTTGGGCAGTGAATATGTCTTCACCGTGATATCAGATAGACGTCCCTGTGGGCATCGGCCGAAAGGTGTGGGACTACTTGTGCGAACGCTCGTCGGATACTGTAAGCTTACGACGACCCTTTGCACGGCGAGATGCGATGACATTACGCCCATTCTTGGAGCTCATGCGACTACGAAAACCGTGCTTGTTAGCTCTCTTGCGTCGGGAGGGTTGGTAAGTGCGCTTCATGTGCTCTACAATTTATTTTTCCAAAAGGGCTGCAAAAGTAGGCGAATTCAGTACGAATAAGCAAGACCCAGGGCAAAATATACCGACAACTATAATCCTCCGAAATAGCGACGTAAGAACCACTCCACGACAAGTAGGCCCAATAGCAGCCACAGCAGCCACGACCGATTGAGTAGTAATTCGGTCACACTACTTTGGTACAGAACTGGCTTGATGACGTCGCTCGTCTTTATCTGCTCGATAAGCTGATCGATTTGATTCGGGTAGTACCTCTCTCCTCCTCGCTGGGCAGCTAAGGCATAAAGGACGTCATGCCGAGCCTGCAACTCATACAGCTCATACTGGATGGCTTGTACTGTAAACTCACCTCGAGCTTCGAATGCCTCCCCGTCATACATCGTCGAGGCTAAGTAGGTATAACGTCCTGGCGTAAGACTTCCCAAATCCAGTGCATATGACCTTGTCGTTCGCGAAAAAATGTAGTCAAACTCGCCTCCATCGCGATCGGTGATCACCAGCTGGACATCTGGATCATTGACTAATTCATAGCTGTCGTTATAGAGTTCGGCAGCGAAAGTGATAGACTCATTGGATAAAAAAACATTGTCCGAAGCAGATACTCGAAACTTGCGCTTATCCTCTTTTACAGAGGTATAGACCATGGTCCGATCGAGCAGCTCAGACACCATATCAAAGTTGCCATGCTGGACATAATCAAAGAGTTTCCATCGCCAGAAGCCAGTACCAAATAGAAAGGCAGTCTTCTGTCCACCATCATCGACAAAGGAAAGGAGCGGATACTCTGTCTCAATCTTACCAACGGTCTGACTCAATAAGGTCTGCACATTGGCAGTGATATCGTACTCTCCGAAAGGGGCAGCGATCGGAGGGAAGTCTGGAATTCGCTGTATGAGCTCGTCGGACAGCTCAAAATTTTTGAAGCCTTCCTCAACACGAGCTTGGACTTGATTTGCCTTCGATGTAGATGCACGTACTGTCACAGCAGACTGTAGTGAAGAGAGCGCTGAGAGACTGGTGCGCTCGCTGATGATATACATCCTTGGTTTCTGCTGTTGATCCAGTCTGGAGATAAGATCATTGATATTCACGTCAGCAGAAGGAAGGCTGTGGAAGATGACCAGATCCAAACCGTCCATTTCCGAGGCGCTCGGCTTATCGAGATATATCTCGACTTGATAGTTTTTATTCTGCTCTAAGAGCTGTTTTAGTGCAGTTAGGTCTGGATGAGGGGCGAGTGCGATGATACCGATCTCCTGCCGTGCATCGAGTACTTCGATATAAATGTCCTTGACATTATTCACTCGGTTCCGCTCTTGGTTAAGGGGACTTACTCGATAGCGATATCGAATGACCCCTACCCGGTCCATATCTAAGTCCACAGAGATAGACTCATAAGAATTGGTCCCCCGGAGGGATATGTCTCGGGTGGTCACAGACGTCCATATCCCATCGTCATATCGCTCTACGGTAAGAGAGATTCGTTCTGCATTTGCATTATATGCTTGGATATCCACCTGTGTACTCATCTGATCATCGAGATAGGCGACCTCATTGCTCAGAACACGCTTGAGGATGATATCCTTCTGTCTGGTCGTGTCTCCCAGAGCTACGGTGTAAACCGGACTTGTACTATTTATTTTGGCGTAGATCGGGCTTTTCCCTTGGTTGAAGATGCCATCAGAAAGCAAAACAACCCCACCCAAATTTTCACCTTCGTAAATATCACTGATATACTCTAACGGCTCGCTGAGATTGGTAATGGGATCATCAAAGGCTATGCTATCTGTGGAGGTAATGGACCGTATCGCGTCACCGACCTCAAACACATCCACCTCGTAAGCTTCGCTGAGCCCATCCTTGATCTGCCCTACCCAAGTATCTGGCCTAATATCGATCTGGTCGCACCATGATGAGATCGACTGACTGCCGTCCATGAGAACGACAATACGGGGATCTTTTGACTCTTCTTGAATAGAAGTGAAGATCGGACCCAACAACAGCAGACCGATGAGTCCTAAGAGAAGAAATCGAATGGTCCAGAGTAGTGGTCGAACCCATTTGGCATTGCCTTGCCACTTGGTACTACGCCAATAGAGAAGTGCGGAGAGTCCCAGAGCAACCACAAACACAACGATCCACCATCCCCCGGGATATTCGAAACTAAAATTCTCCACCTACGTCTTGGATCACTTAATTGAGCGTTAAAGAGACGGCAAAGATGACTTTTTTATAAGCGGTAGATGATCTTTAATCTTTGTATAACGGTTGTTCTCAGTGTGTTCGGCGTTGAGAGATCACCATTAATGAAAGACTTATGATGCATCGATTTTTGGTTGTCCTAACCATGCTCCTCATGAGCTTTCAGGCCCGCGCCACTTACATCCTAATCCCAATGGATGCCGAACAGCAACGATCTCATCTGAAAGCCTATGGACTAACCTACTACGTTCTTGACTTAGGCTTAGAAGCCTACTGGTTGCTTAATTATGAAGGAGGCAGCTTCGCATTCGAGCATACACCTACACTCGAGAATGAATGTAAAGTGCGCAACATCACCTATCGGGTCATCCCAAATGCGCAGTTCGCCTCTATCAGAGAGAGAATCGCTAATCCTGAATTAAACCAAGATGTAATCAAGCTGGAGAAAGCCCCCAAGATTGCGGTATACACCCCTGACTTCAACCAACGCGGCGAAAAAATCCAACCCTGGGATGATGCTGTCACCATGGTCCTCACCTATGCTGAGATTCCTTATGAAGTCATTTATGATCGAGAAGTGTTGGAAGGCAAGTTGGCCGAATATGACTGGCTACATCTCCACCATGAAGATTTCACCGGTCAGTATGGGAAATTCTATCGCAGCTATCACACCCATCTATGGTATCAGGAGAACCAGCGGCGGATGGAAGAGCTGGCTACTAATCTTGGCTTTCCAAAAGTCTCACGACTCAAGTTAGCGGTGGTCAAAAGCATCAGAGATTATGTAGAAGGAGGTGGTTTCATGTTTGCGATGTGCAGTGCGACAGATACCTATGATATTGCTTTGGCAGCCGAAGGACAGGACATCTGCGCACAGATTTATGATGGTGATGCTGCCGATCCGAATGCACAAGAAAAACTCGATTACAGCAAGACCTTTGCCTTCAAGGACTTCAAATTGGTGACGAACCCGATGGAGTATGAATACTCATCCATTGACATGGATCAGCGCAAGCGAAAAGTGACTCCAGAGACAGACTACTTTACACTGTTTGACTTCTCTGCGAAGTCAGATGTCGTACCCACCATGCTAACGCAAAATCATACTCGTACGATCAAGGGCTTCATGGGTCAAACGACTGCCTACGACGAAAGAACTATCAAGTCCAACGTCCTCATTCTGGGCGAAAACAAAGCTGCCAAAGAGGCGCGATACATCCATGGAACCTATGGATATGGAACATGGACGTTTTTTGGTGGTCATGATCCGGAGGACTATCGCCACTACGTGAATGATCCAGAGACGGACCTTAATCTGCATCCCAGATCACCGGGCTATCGACTGATTTTGAACAACATCCTCTTCCCTGCCGCGAAGAAGAAAAAGAGGAAGACATAAGATGATTTGGACTCTTTTAATAGTTTTCTGGGGTTCGATAGCGATTGCGGATCATGACATTCATGTAAGTGTCACTGACATTGATCTTCGTGACGATGCGACAGTTGAAGTTGTCCTCAAGACCTACTTAGATGACCTTCAGACAGCTGTGGGATTAACGCCGGGTACTGAGCTTCCAAGAGAATATACCAGTGCTGATCAAATGATTAGCAAGTATGTCAATCGCAGTATGGAACTTACTCTCAATGACAAGGAAATCGACCTTGTCATTCTCTCCATAGATGCAAATCCAGAGGCTGTTTGGATTACAATGACAGCTCCGATAGATATCAATTCAGAGATTACAACTGTCCATTTTCGCTCGACTTTTCTGACTGATGTGTTCGATGACCAAGCCAACATTGTGAAAGTCATCACAGACAACGGAAGGAAGAATAAGGCACTCAATGGAATGGTCCAAGAAGCACATATCAATCTATAGATAGGATCTCAATCTGTCTCCATCCCATAGCCAACTTACTAAGCAGTACGTAATTAGGATCAGCGTTCCAATGCCTATTCGTGCCCAGTAGGTCCATCCTCCGATGACGACTGCGGACACCATCAAGACCAAAATGAATCCAAGTTGACGTAGCATTCTGAACAGCGGATAGTTAATCGGGTAATACTTACGACCTATGGTCATGGCCAGTATGACCATCATAACGTAGCACATCAGAGCGATCCAAGCCGAAGCTACCACACCCATTCGTGGCAACAATGCGATGCTACCGAAAACTGTAATCGACGCACCGATCAAGGCGATGATCGCACCCCACATAGTTTGATCGCTGAGCTTATACCAGATGGAAACACTGTAGTATAATCCCAAAAAGAGATAGGCCATCAAAAGAATCGGAATGAGATAGAGACCTTCTCTATAGGCTGGACCTATCAAGTAAGCGAAGAGGTCCACATAAACAAGGATACCCAAGGCCACAAGGCCAGCGGCCACGATGAAGTAGTGTGCGATATCACCATAAAGGGTCTTTGATGAGGCATCATCCGCATTCTTAAAGAAGAAGGGCTCAGCTGCATAGTTATACGCCGTTGTCAAAAGAGCCAACAAGACTGGTATCTTTTGTACTGCTCCGTAGACTGCAGCCTCATCCTTGTTCGCTTCGAAGGATGCGCCTAAAAACCATTTCTGCAGCGGCACTCCAAAAAACTGATTGATACTCCCAGCCATTCCGACGATGATCAGCGGCCATGAATAGGATATCATCTTTCGCCAAAGGTCCCAGTCGATATCCCATGAAGAAAGACGCTGATTTAGTACCAGACCTACCATGACAATCAGGCTAACGATGAGGTTACTAACGAATACATAGTCGACTTCGGAGCTAACATATGGGAATAAGGCGCTCAACTCTTTAGCTAATCCCATCCGTGGAACACCTTCTAAAAAGAAGAGTATCAATGTGACCGTCAGAAGAACATTCAACAACTTGAATGAGACGAATGTCGAGGCCATGCCCTGGAGGCGAAGTTTAGCATATGGCAGCAACGCCAGCACATCAAATGCAATGATCCAGCTAAACCACCTGACATAGTAGCCTTGACCAGGGTATGTGAGTAACTCAGCCAACTGCTCTGAGAATACCCACGCGCCACCTACTAAGATCATAGACGTCAGGATCATCGGTAAGAAAGCAGTGCGGTAAACTCGATCCAATTCCTCCGGGCGACTTCCGAATCTGAACAAGGCGGTATCCATACGATACGAGAAGAACACTATCAAGACAGTCGCATAGGCGTACAGGTCGAGGTAGATGGCGTACTCGCCTTTAGAAGCTAACCGATAAGTCAGATAGGTCCCTGAGATAATATAGAGAATGATTCTCGGGACCAATTGCCCAATACCATATATGACCGTCTGGCCAGCTAATTGGCGGAGTAAAGACAACCGGTATTAAGACTTGATCAACGAAAATACATAGATACCTCTCGGACTGACCAATCTTGCAAAGTGCACTCCAGCAGGAAATGTTGACGTCCTGAGAGAGGTCACTTCGCTGTCCAGTTCGACCTGAGTGACTAAATGACCCAAGGGATCTATGATCTCCAGACGAACTGATTCTCCAGCTAAGGAGATCGGACGAACGATACGTAGTGTATTATCAAATGGATTGGGAAACACCTCCACCTCTCTTAATGTCAGATCTATAGTCGCATCAGTGAAGTCAGTACGAAAGGTGTTAGTCACAGCTGGTGAAGCACCACAAGATCCAATAGAGGTCACCTGCCAGAAGTACTGTTGATCAGTATCCAGCTTAAATGGGAGTGTGAGGGAAGAAGATGTAATTGTAGTATCCAAAAGGACAGACGCAAGGTCCTCATCTTCTGCCAGGACAAGTCTATAATCAGTAATTCCGAGCATCCGATCCCACTCGAAAAAAGTGCGAAGCTCTACTCCTACTGCATCAGACGGAGGTTGTGCGATCTGTGGAGGGCCAGGTAAGTCTGTAGTCTCTACAGGAATCTGTAGCGTATCCACCTCCATGTCATCCTCGAAAATGAATAGAAGCGGCAACCCAGCTACCAACTGCTCTGGCTCCATCAGTGTCACCACAAACATGTACGAACCGGAATTCGTGAGTGGATTCTCACTGAACTGCGCGGCAATCTGATTTCCCTCTATATCTGTGATATCCAGACTTACGTCTCCAACGAACTCCCCGGCCAAGAACCCTTCAATGACGATACTATCTGGTCTACTACTTTCACAGACTTCGATAACTGAAGGAGAAAATGCCGCAGTGCGATTAGCTGACTGGTTCACGCAGAGATCGAGCGACCATCCATCCAGTGATCCCCCATCCAATCTGGCATTGTCCTCGACGATAAGAGTCCAGCGCCCTTCGGCCAGTTCCCCATCAAATACTGATAAGGCATCTAAAGGCTTGAATGATTGATTTGAGATGAGAGGGCATGGGAGCAATACGTTATCCGCCTCATCATCAAAATTGATACGGAAATCATCCTCATCATCACATGGAGATACCGCTAATCTCGCCTCAGTACCAGACGGACTTCTAAGAATAAAGGTCAAGTCAGATATCCATGTATGCTGGCCTACCAACTGCGATATTCCTACATCGGCAACTAAGCCAACTTCCATAATATCAACATGCGAGGTAAAAGTCGCCGCCTCCAAACCAATCTGGATAGGAGCGTCCGTACTTGCAAAAGTCATGCACTCAATAAGTCCCGTAGAAAACCGCGATATCTCGGAGAAGGAGCTCTCACCACATTGATTTGTACTCTTCACTCTCCAGAAATAGAGGGTCCTGGAGTCGAATGACTTAAGTGATGTTCGATTGGTATTCTCTACGCGAACAGACCGAACAA
Source organism: Bacteroidota bacterium (assembly GCA_038523965.1). Lineage (GTDB taxonomy): Bacteria > Bacteroidota > Bacteroidia > Chitinophagales > Saprospiraceae > JAJRXG01. The sequence goes on along the minus strand of JBCBIX010000002.1, from coordinate 29,353 downwards.
TCTGGGTAAAATTCTGATCTGTACTGACCTCAAGTAGATGAGATATCCCACGACTCGTCCACTCAAAGTCAACGTCAAAATTAATGTTTCCCGCTCCATCTTGTGGCAAACGCAGCGTGGGAGATGGTGGAACATCTTCATTAGCGATCACATCAACATTGATTTCTTGAGTACCAAACTCATCGATAATAGAGATGACCACATCAGCTTCTACATCCTCGAATTCGTCAGTTACTTCAATATCTATGGTCAGTGGAACTCCGGCCTGGAGGCGATTTGATCTTGCTCGAGGTAGGATACCAATCGCGGTGGTGGAGACCTCTACTGTTGCCCCATTTGCATAGCCACTTGTGATGTTGAGGACGACGGAATCAAGACGTGACTCACGTGTACAGTAGGCAAGTACATTTCGATCGACTTTCGCCACATCTACACAGAAACGTCCGTCAATCCTCGAGAGGCCAGTATTATCTGGATCGAGCCACGGTCGTAGGCTTGTCTCTGGTGTGCGCCCACCTTCCCAAGAAAGCTTCATCATCCCGTAGTCATCCTGAAGATCATTACCGCATGCGGCATCACCTCCAGTTAGTAGTCCCACAACGCGCTTATCCATCGAGAAAAGTGGAGATCCTGACGATCCTCCTTCGGTAGTCCCGATATCCCAATCAGTCACTCTCATAAAGAAGCCATCTGTGAACGGTACCGATGGATCAAAGTCGAAGCTGATCCTTTTTTCTTCCGTCGATGGATGATGGATGCATAGGGTACTGTCAAAGACCTCTCCCTCCACATCCCATCCAGCAAAAAATGGATTAGTGCTCGCCTCTACGTCATCATCTAACAGTAGCAGCGTCATATCCGATTGATCATAATTAGCCACAAGAGAAGCTCCACTATTAAATTCGAGGCGTGAGCCATCTCCGGGAGCACCACTGGCAGCAGATCCAGGGAGACGACATGTTGGATTTTGATAGTTCCAATAAACAACCACGCTCGCTGCGTTAGCTGCTGTAATCTCACAGTGATTAGCAGTTAAGAAGTAGGGGGTGCAATCGTTACGAGTGGTATTGGCTAATGCACCACTGCATTGCTCGAAACCATTCAGTGTATACATGCCAACACTGTTGATGATATCTCTGAATCGATCGATAAGTGCTAAGTCCGCACCATCTTCTGATCCACAGGCGACATCCACATTACACGATCCTGACACCAGATTACCAAATCCTACAAAATCATGGTTGACTTGACTTACCTCAAGGTCTAAGTCATCAGCAGTATTGGACTTTAGTTGTACTTCGATAATCAACTCGTCACCCGGCACGATCGGAGACCACCACTGCCTATGTTCTTCATTATCACCGGGGCCTATGGGACCGATGACGTAAGTCTTGGCACGATCGTAGAGGTACATGCGCGCGCCATCTGGAAGATGAAATCGATCAAATCCAACATTTAGCGAATACGCTCCAGAACTATAGATACGCTGCCTCCAGAGCATCTTTCCATCCGGGAGAGACTCCCAGGTGCCATTCACATCCTTATTGAGACGATACGAGATCGGTTTTGCAAATTGGATTGGACCATTGTCCTCAAGGACGGATCTCGTCTTCGCCAGAAGCTTATCACGATTTACTGGGGGCATGACTGCTACATCCACTGTATTAATGTCTGCGCCAAATTCGCTGACCCACTCTGTCTGTGCCTTGAGATCCATTCCAAAGCTGATGACTAAGACAACGACATAGAAGTACTTCATGATTGACATATACATGACAAGATAAATCCTTCGCCAACATCCCTATGCCACGCAGACATTATCCCATGGTTACCCCTCTATCGAACCACAGTTAGATCTCCCGTGAATGTTCTCGTTCCACCGTCCAGTGACAAGGTCAATACGTAGACATAGACACCCACTTCTACAGGTTGTCCCCTGTTTAGTCCTTCCCAACCATGTTCTGCATCATCTGTCGTAGTATTCATTCGTGTATGGACTGCATTCCCCCAGCGATCGAAGATCTCCAAACGATCGATAAAGAGTCGATCACCAAATGGAGTTTGGATCTCAAACCTTCCGTTCATTACAGAAGAAGGAGAGATTACATTCGGGACATAAAACAGGTCTCCTAATCGGCAGTTGGATTCGGACAGACATTCAGGATCGTCACAATCTATGAGCCCGTCTCCGTCATCATCTTCTCCATTGTTACATATCTCCGCTGGCAAAGGACAGTCATCTGGACTCATGATCTCAAGGTCAATCGCTACCGTGACCATACAGGAAGTAAGTGAATTTCGGAGTATTAGGCTGTCATAGCTTCCAACCCGAAGGCTGTCAAAAAACAGATCTTCAGTAAAGGTTTGGCCTCTATCGAGGCTAATCTCGAGATCCATGTAAGATGAGGAGATCGCTATGGAACCTCGTGAAGGATCATCACATGTAGGGAGCATAGCTATCGCTTCATCGATGAAGGGCTGGCAACCTGGATCTGCACAATCGATCAGTCCGTCACCATCGTCGTCGATCCCATTGGAACACGCATCAGCATCTATTTCACTGCAGTCAGGACGTATTAATGTCACTGGAGTAGCGAAAGCACAATCCACAATACCATCTCTCTGAATCACTACCTGGTAGGTCCCGGCCTTGAGCTCATTGTACACACTATCAGGACCAAACGTCAGACCACCATCTATACTATACTCCAGTGGTCCAGCCACATTACTTCTGATCGTGAAGCCCCCAAGCGAATCTGCACAAGTAGGTAGTCGAACGGCAATATTAGGAACACCAGGACCACAACCATCCGTATCCATACAGTCTATAAGTCCATCGTCATCGTTGTCAATGCCGTCACCGCAGAGCTCCATGTCATCTTCCTCAAGAACAAAGCAGGCGTTTCTCATTCGATCCGGAGTTAGCGGGATCAACTCATCGACGACTACATCTATAAGCACGAATGCCCCTGCCCACTCCTGCATGATATTCTCTGGGATCATCAGCGGCGCGCCTATCTCATCTGTGACGAACTCAGCAGATAAGCAAGTCTCAGGAGAAGTGATGTCATCTATTTTAAGATCGAAGCAAATCTCAATCGTAGGGACCCACGTCCCAAGGGTATCCAAGAGAATGCGTAGCGAATCCAAGTCCGCAGGTTGATCCTCTGGTGATAACCCAATGCGTAGGAACCCCAAGGAGTCTCGATAAGGTAAATTCGTTAAGGTGGTAGACGTGATCTGCGAACGCACCGAATGAGCATACACAATGTCATCAGCTATGATGCGATCTGACCGATAGCAGGCAACATTGGCATCGTAAAACAGCCCCAAATTATAAGTACCTATGATCCACTCAGCGGTGCCAGCATTCGCGATCTCTACATGATAGCATGCTACTCGCTCTACAGTATCAACGGTAGTTAGTTGGAGTCTTACACGATATGTGTTACCCTGTGAATATCCCTCGACACAAAACACAACAATCATTATCAATGAGACAATGAAATGTCTAAGTGAATGGGTTACAGATTGACGTTTTGGCATCATCGGAGTACTGAACCGCCGTGTGCCAACTCTTATTGTCGAGGGCGCTATTCTACTCTTTCAAAGGCTATTGTGCGGCTTCTCGAGCCTTCCGTGCTGCGATAAAACTCTGTACAAAGGCAACCATTGCCAGAATCCCTGTAATGATCGGTAGACCTGCCCTTAGCAACTTTATGGCCTGATCTGATTCAGCGGCGAGTGCCTTTGGGAGTCTCATGCCCAGCATGGCCAATAAAATCAGTAACGTGAGGACCACCGCAATATGGGCGATCACCTTGTTCTCTTTGATGACCCCTGGTTGGCAGAGCAGTAGAGCAACTCCGAAGCCAACTGGGATAAAAGCCGTTCCTGAACTTGTCTCAAAGTATCCCCATAATCCTACTGCGATAAGGGTTATTGCGTTGATGATATTCGCCTGTGGTGCTTTCATGGTTTGTGATTTTAGTCTTTAGTGATTGAAGTCGTCTTCCAACTCCATTTCTTCAAACTCATCCTCGAGTTCGATTTCGTCAAACACATCGAGGTCCATCTGTTGTTCTAACCTGGACTCGAGCTCTTCTTCCGGATCGATTTGCTTGTATCGATTACAGTCTATTAAATCCTGGATGCCCGGTGGAGGTTTTGGAAAAGTGGCACCCGTATTAAAGTTGATTTCTTCATCTGCTTCGATGGCTTTCATATAGTTCTCGAAGATGGGGCGAGCCATTACGAATCCCTGCCCATCATCCAAGGTGTAGAAGCGAACCCATTTTTCATCACCGCCAACCCATATACCAGTTACCAAGTTAGGTGTGATACCCATAAACCAGCCGTCGGCATAGTCATTAGTTGTTCCTGTTTTTCCTCCGGCCTCTGACTTTATACCCAGTTTGTACCCTCCGCCAACATTGTTTTTGAGCATATCTACCATTACCGAATTGTACATCTTATTGATGGCTCGACGCTGTATCGGACTGCTCTGATAAATCACTTTGCCATACTTATCCTCGATTCGGTCGATAAAGGTTGGTTCAGTATACACACCATCATTCGCGAAGGTCGTATACGCACCTGCCATCTCTATCACAGATAGGTCCACTGACCCAAGCACTAATGACGGCACCTCAGGCACGACGTAGCGACCATCGTTGATCCTTTCATACTTATCGATGCCAACATTGTGCAGGAGCTCTCGGATCGGTTCGATAGTGCCTAACTCTTTTACTAAGCGCACCGTGATGGAGTTCTTACTGTACAGGAGGCCTTGGTAAAGATTGTAGTCGTTCTGTGTGAAGAGTCCATTTGAGTTGGAAGGTGACCACTCTGCATCTACCTGAAAATCTGCATCCCCAGGAGCAATGGTGTACTGTATATCAGTGTAGGCCTGACATGGCGAGATACCTTGCACGCCGATTGCCGTAGCATAGACAAAGGGCTTAATTGTGCTTCCCACCTGACGACGCATGGTGACATGATCATATTTGAAATAGCGATGATCTGGCCCTCCTACCCAGGCCTTAATTTCTCCACTCTTAGGATCCACTGATAACAAGCCTGCTTGCATGTGACGTATCATGTAGACGAGCGAATCCCGACGCGACATCGTTTGGGCTGTTGTATCACTGATGTCGTACGAGAACATGTTTGATGTAATTTCTACGTCAAGCATCTCCTCCATAGATTGGGAGAATTCGTTCCATGTCCTTGTAATCTCTTGCCAGAGATTACTCGAGAGAAGCCGCTCAAAGGCTTGCTTGTTTGCTGAGATTAAGTTTACATATTCGCGGTCAGCGACTAACCTCCTTACTGTAGGCTCTCGAAGTTCGATACCATAAGTCTGCCGGGCCTGATCACTTAAGGATCCAAACATCGTCGCGTACAGAGACTTATAGGCCTCCATATCTCTGGCTCTTCGTTCCACTGAGGCGTATCTCAACTGTTGGAGTTCCTCATCGTCTTCGATCTCGTACGTAAATGGATCCATGCCTTTCCATCTGCGCCAGTAGCGCCGTTGTAGCTCCTTAAGATGCTCGAACACTGCATCCTCAGCATGTTCTTGATACCGGGCATCGATAGTCGTGTAGATCTGTAACCCATCTCGATAGATATCATAAGTACCTCCCTCTGGTTTTTCGAATTCTGGTCTCAGCAATAATGGTCTCAACCATTTGGTGAGTTCAGCTCTGAAATAGGGCGCCAACCCTGCGCTTTGATCCGCTTTACGAAAAGCACTCATGTCCATCGGCATAACCACCAAGCTGTCTCTGAGATGTCGAGAAAGACGATCATTCTTGTACATCTGACTAAGAACAACATTGCGCCGGCCCTCCGTCCGCTCAGCGAAGCGTACAGGATTAAATCGGGCTGGATTTTTTAACATGCCCACGAGCACTGCTGACTCGGTGATGCTTAGTTCACGCTGATCTTTGTCAAAGTAGATCTGGGAAGCAGATTGGATCCCATGAGCACCATTGATAAATTCAAACTTATTGAGATACATAGCAATGATCTCCTCCTTCGTATAACGGCGCTCTAATCGCACAGCGGTGATCCACTCTCGCATTTTGATCGCTGCAAGAGATACGGCCCGTTGGAGTTTGCTTTTATTCCTCAGACTTGCCCGATCAAAGAGCAACTTTGCAAGCTGTTGAGAGATGGTGCTCCCACCACCACTACTACCCTGTTGGAGGAGGATCGACTTAAAGACGACTCGGAAAAGTGCCCTAAAATCGATACCTGCATGCTTCATGTAGCGTGCATCTTCTACACTCAATAAAGCATCTACAACATGTGGAGATAAATCTTGATAATCGATGAATTCTCGATTCTCGATGTAGTACTTACCGAACGGTTCTCCCTGGGCGTCATAGATGATCGAGGCGAGATCATACTGGGGGTTCTCAAGATCAGCGAAGTCTGGGAGATTAGATTTGCTTACAACGATCAGAGTGATAGTTAAAGCGATAAGACCAAGAATGGTCCCAACCCATAGGATTCTTGACAGCCACTTCAACCAAGATTTTTCACGTGTTGAGTTTAGGACACGCCTGATAACTCTGGTCAACTTATTGTCTTTCCATCCCATTTTCAGACGCAAGGTAGTCTTTCGGTCCTGCTGGCTCCAAACGTTCACCTGTTAACCTCTCAGTCCGGTCAGGATCCCTATCTTCACATGATAAGTCAATCAAGAAATGAAGAAGAGAACCTTTCTCAAAAATACCTCGGTGGTTGTAACCGCTGCCGCAGTCTCCCCAATGATAGCATGTCAGCAAGGAGCCAAAAGCGTTTCAGATGATACCGCAAGTAAAAACTCATCATTTGAACTTCCCGAGTTAGGCTATGCGTTTGATGCGCTGGCGCCAAACATTGATGCCCAGACGATGGAGATCCATCATGGCAAACATCACGCTGGATATGTGCGCAAGTTCAATGCAGCCGTGAAAGAAGCGAATCTATCGGGGAGTTTAGTTGACATCATATCAGCTGCTACCGCTGACAATGCGGGTATCCGAAACAATGGTGGAGGACACTATAATCACAGTCTTTTTTGGTCCAGCATGTCTCCTACTGGAGGTGCCGAACCAAGTGGTGATCTGGCCGATGCCATCAACAGCAGTTTCGGTGACTATTCGAAATTCAAGGATTTATTCAGCATGGTCGCGAAGACGAGATTTGGATCGGGGTGGGCCTGGTTAGTACAGGATGCAACTGGTGGCTTATTCGTGACTTCGACGCCTAATCAGGATAACCCATTGATGACTAATCTTGTCGAAAAGTCAGGAACTCCTCTTTTAGGTCTTGATGTATGGGAGCATGCCTACTACCTTAATTATCAAAATCGTCGGGGAGACTATGTCTCAAATTTTTTCAATGTTATTGATTGGAATGCAGTGGCCAAACGTCTGGCCTAAATGACGTTAAGAAGCAATTGTTAGGACCAACCGCCTAACGTTAGAACCGACCCGAACCACTAACCCAAGTTGTTCGGGTTTTTTATTAGAATTTTTCTCCTGTGAACACATTCACTCCAGCAGGCTGTGGATTACCGTTGGCGCGCCGCCACGATACAAGCTGTCCAACATGAGTAAGCGCATCAGCAAGCGGTCCATTGATAAGATTCCAAATGGGAAATTCGCTTCTCTTATCTTCTCTCACGAAGATGATGGCGGCATCAGACAGTTCTGGTGCTTTATCGGACATGAGCAATTCTCGGGACTTGTGTAAAAAGTGAAGTGTCGAAGCCCTCTTTTCAGTGAGTGAAAGTTCAGAAGCATCTACTCGATTCACATTTGGTTTCCGATGTAGAGCATTGTGAGTTACTTCTGCTAACCCGAGTAGATGATCCATGGTCTCACCAAACGTTCTGGCATCCTCGCTGATTCGGTAACCAAGATCAGATTCATGCAATCCTTCAGTGGCCCAGTGGTATCGGAAGCCAAGCCCGTCGATCATCCGTACGAGGATCGTAAGGTCGGATATCTCCTCTGGCGCCTCTGGTATTGTAGCATATGGAATCTCATCGCCATTCTGACTATAAACTAAGGTGGTCATCATGAGAAGGATATTGATCAAGAGGAAGTCTTTCATCGTGTAAGTGTTGAAATTTATGGTTGGTGAGTAGGCAGGTTTATTTTGCTATGGCTCATCGTCGACGCTTTACGGATGTGGTTCTGTCTGTTTTTTTGACAACGGCCTTGATGCTCTGTGCTATAACACATTCGCTAATTGCTCCTTAATCTGGTCAAGCTCCACTTTCATGTCAACTACGATTTGTTGGATCACGCTGTATTGAGCCTTTGAACCTAAGGTGTTGATCTCTCGTCCCATTTCCTGTGCGATGAAATTGAGTTTTTTGCCATGGGCTCGATCGTTGCTTTCGACGACCTCCATAAAGTAATCGCAGTGCTGACGAAGGCGGACTTTCTCCTCATGGATATCCAACTTCTCCAGATAATAGATGATCTCTTGTTCGAGCCGATTTTCATCTACATTCTCAGGTGACAGGTGCTCTCCGACAATCCGGTGCAGCCGATCTTTCATGAGTTGGTTCCGCTCTGCTTCGTGCGCTTCAACAGTGGTAAGCGCCTCATCGATGGTCTTGACACGTTGTGTTAGATCCTTATGCATTGTCTGGCCCTCTGCAGCCCGAAACCCCTGCAGTTGTTCCAAGGCCTCTTTCACAAGTCGCTGTAGATACTGCCACTCCGCATCTGTGATATCCTGGTCAGTTGGTTGGACGATGTTAGGAATACGGATTATCGTCTGCAGAAAATCCTGATGTTGTAGGTCATGCAAGTCCCCAAACTCTCTTAACTGCAAAAAGTACCGCTCTAAGAGTTTGGTGTTAAGGGTGTAGTCCGTATCTCCGTCCGTGGCATCTATGGTAATAGTGCAGTCCATTTTGCCTCTTATGGCTCCATCGAGTATTTGCTTTCGGAGCGTGATTTCCTTGGTCCTTAAGTAGGGAGGCACCTTCAGTCTTAGGTCAGACTGCTTTCCATTCAGCGTTTTGATTTCGATGGTGAATGACTTGCCATGGTGGTCTCCTTTGGCCCGACCGAAACCGGTCATTGATAGAATCATATGGTGTGTTGTGTCAAGTCCTAATGCGCAAAGGATAAGGATAGTAACTAATCAAGACTCACTCAAGAAAGAATTTGATATTACACTTTTCAATTATATGTAACGGCCTCAAAAAAAGTTAGGCTTTCTTGGTTGTGTCAATAATATTGCGAAATTTGTCGCGCTCGGTTTACGTCTAAGACCGCCGTAACGTCTTAATAACCAACCATTTAACTCAGGATGAGAAAGGCTGAATTAGTGAACATAATCGCGGAAAAAACCGGGGTGCCTAAAGTCGATGTCCTGGTGACTATTGAGACGTTTTTTAACGAGATCAAGGACACGCTCTCAGATGGGGAGAATGTCTATATCCGAGGCTTTGGATCTTTTGTCATTAAGAAGAGAGCTAAGAAAATCGGGCGACACATTAAGAAGAACATTGCGCTTGAGATTCCCGAGCACTTTATACCTGCCTTCAAGCCAGCTAAGATCTTTGTCGATCAGGTTAAAGATGGCGTGAAGACCCTTCCTGAAGAAGAGACCAACGATTAGATCGATGTTCAGATCTCGAGAACATCTGCTTACCCTCGGTGCATTTGTGCTCTTATTCTTGACATTACTCAGTTTCCGGACGAAGCCACGCACTCTTCTTTCTTTGGAGAAAGAAAGAACGATGAATCTTCAATCCACAGATCCATCGATACTCCAAGCCGAGGCCCTGGCAGAACTTGCCTCACCAGCAGCAACACGGATTAAAGTTCTGGAAGCGCAATTAGAGGATAGTACAACGGATACTGAAAGAATAGACCTATTAAAACAATTGTCATCTACTTGGTATGAGGCACAACAATTCGGCCTGGCGGGTTATCAAGCAGAACAAATAGCTGAGCTCAATCCAACGGGAGAAACCTGGGCAATCGCTGGAACTACTTATGCAATAGGCATCAAAAATGCATCTAAGACTAAGGAGCAATTATTCTGTAAGGAGAAAGCCCTTGAGTGCCTTGAAAAAGCAGCCTCGTTAGAACCAGAGGTGGTGTCTCATCAACTAAATCGTGGGATACTACTGGCCGAAAATCCGCCTGCAGATAATCCGATGAAGGGAGTGCAGCTACTGCTCCAACTAAACAAAAAACACCCGCAAAACGTGCGCGTGATTAATAATATCGCGAAATTCGCGCTCCAAACGGGACAACTCGATAAAGCAGAGCAACGTTTGTTAGGAGCGATAAGCATTGAACCTAATAATAAGCGGTCCCACTGTCTTCTTGCCGAATTATATAGTGCAAAAGACGACATAGCTTCATATAAGAAGCATTTGAATATATGCGAAAGTTAGTGCCATAATTGGCCGATCATAAACGAACAAAAGATATTTTATGCCTTGCGGTAAAAAAAGAAAGCGTCACAAAATTGCCACGCACAAGCGCAAAAAGAGACTACGAAAGAACAGACATAAGAAGAAGAAGTAATCAACTGATTACTTCTTCTAACTACATTATATCATCCTGTAGGTAGTCCTATCGCCTTCGGCTGACTCCAGCCATCTCAAGTCAAATCTCTCTCTCAATACTATCAAGGTAGCCTACAGGCTTGGTGCCATGCACCAACAAACACTTGGGTAAAGTGGAGAAAGAATTGATTATCAATTCCACAGGAAAGGCTGTGGATATAGCGATCCTGGAAGATCGCAAGCTCATCGAACTACATAGAGAAGACTTATCGAACGGCTACAACGTCGGAGATATCTTCGTCGGAACAGTCAAACGAACCATGCCGGGTCTAAACGCGGCTTTTGTAGAGATCGGCCACCCAAAAGATGCGTTCCTACACTACACAGATTGTGGTCCTAAGCTTTCCTCCATTACCAAGTATACCAGAGGGGTAAAAGGAGGTTCCATCACTACCTCTAAACTGGACAACTTTACTATCCCCCCTGACATCGACAAAAAGGGAAGTGTCGATCAAGTCCTTAAAAAAGGAGACCCCATCCTGGTCCAGGTCTTAAAAGAACCCATCTCAACAAAAGGGCCCAGATTATCCTGCGAAATCACTGTGCCTGGGCGATATGTAGTAATCAGTCCCTTTAAAAACATGGTGGCTGTCTCTAAAAAAATCTCCACCCAAGAAGAACGTACTCGCCTTAAGAACTTGGTCGAAAGTATTAAGCCTAAGAATTTTGGAGTCATCGTCCGTACCGCTGCAGAAGGGAAGCGTGTTCAGGATATTCATGAAGATATCCTCGACCTTACCAATCGATGGGATCAGGTATTTCAAAAACTAAAGACATCAAAGCGATATCAAATCCTGCTCAAGGAGCTTGATAAAACAGAAACTATACTCCGCGATATCCTGAATGAATCTTTCAACAGGATCGTCGTGAACGATAAGCACACGCACGCCAATGTTAAGGAGTATCTGCAAACCATCGCCAAGGATCAGGTAAAAATCCTCAATCACTACACAGGGCGGAAGCCGCTCTTCGAACAATTTGGTGTGTCCAGACAGATTAAGTCTTCTTTCGGTAAGTCCTACACCATGAAAAGTGGTGCTTACCTGGTCATCGAGCATACAGAGGCAATGCATGTCATCGATGTCAATAGTGGTCCCAAGAGCAAAAACATGGACCAAGAAACTGCAGCAATGACTGTCAATCAGGAGGCAGCTCACGAGATCGCACGGCAGATGAAGCTCAGGGATATGGGAGGAATCGTAATCATCGATTTCATCGATATGCGCAACCCTGAAAACCGCAACAAACTGGTACGAGAGTTCAAAAAGGCAATGTCCACAGATCGAGCTCAGCACACAATCCTGCCATTGTCCAAATTCGGATTGATGCAGGTCACGCGCCAGCGCACTCGACCAGAGATCCAAATCAATACCGCCGAAGTGTGCCCGTGTTGTAATGGCACTGGTAAGGTTCAGCCAACGATATTGGTCACTGACAACATCTCGAGAGATCTCGGCATGATCTACTCTAATCGACCACAAGCTAAACTTCGCTTGGTGTGTCATCCGTATGTCAAGGCCTTTCTGACTTCTGGATGGTATAGTGAACGCATGAAGTGGTACCGCCAATACAAGAAGTGGATCGGTCTCCAGGCTGACAGCTCGATACCGCTGAACAAGTACCAGTTCTTTGATGAGAACAATGACGAGATCCGTCTTTAGTTAGACTACTTTGAGGAAGTGAACGGCCTCTCCCAGTTAAGATCTTACGTCGGGCGCCGCATTCTTGTTGCTCCCCTAAACTGGGGCCTGGGTCATGCCACACGGTGTGTACCGATCATTCAGCTTCTTTCTGCCAACAATGACCTTATCATAGGTAGTGATGGTGCCGCCTTGGCGTGGTTGCGAAAGGAATTCCCCGATATACCCTACATCAAGCTCCCGTCATATGGGATTCGGTACGGCAGTCAACAGATGTGGATAAACATATTGAGATCATCACCCCGGCTGGTCCAGGCTATCCACGAAGAGAGTAGTATGATTAGCCAGGTGGTAGCTGCCTATCATATCGATCTGGTGATCTCTGATCACCGCCTTGGCCTCTCTACAGATCTCTGCGAATCTGTGGTAGTGGCTCATCAGATCCATATCCCTCATCGCAATAACGTGTTGGCGTCAATGGCCTCTGTCACAAATAGAAACTTCCTGAATCGCTTCGATCATGTGCTCATCCCTGATCGAGAAGAAGAAAATCATAGAATTGCAGGTAAGCTTTCTGAATCAAAAGGTTTAGTCTCATCAACCTATATCGGCCCTTTGTCTCGCTGTAACATCGTGCCTGCAGATTTGGACGTGGATGTTTCTTTTGTCCTGTCAGGTCCTGAGCCAAGCCGACAGGGGTTTGAGGATCTCTGTCATAAGGTCATCCAAAGCTTGCCAGCCTCATATTCGGTGGCCATGGTACGAGGCTCCTCACTGCCTAACAAGTCAAGTCAGGGCCTATCATATTGTCATGATCTCATGAATACGGAGGAAATCAACCATCTTCTGAATCGCTCGAAGCTTGTGGTCTCCAGATCTGGATACTCCACCATCATGGATCTGCTTGCCCTTCAAAAACAAGCCATTCTTATTCCTACGCCTAATCAGCCCGAACAGGAGTATCTCGCTGCGCACTTAGGCGAAAAAGGCGTCTACAGCACAACTACTGAAAACAGAATGGTCGAAGAACTACCTGTCTTGATCAAGTCTCTACTCTGAAGGAGGAGACCAAGCTTCGCGATGCTTAAGATAAGCCCAGGTACTAAAGCTCATCGTGCCTAAAACCAAGGTGGGAATTGTCGAATGAAAAGGCTCAGGAGTCCCTTTGATCGCATGTAAGCAGTAGGTCAAAAATGTGGTCAGGAGTGCAGGGATTATTCCTCCCGCCATAACTCCCAAGGCTCGATTAGCAATGTTAGAAGCTATGTTCTCAGCCAACTTAACGAACAATGCTCCAAAGAAGAAAGTGTACAGACCTTGCTTTGAGGCCGCTATAAGTCCTGCTACCACGCCATGATCCATGTTGATCCAATACACGATAGAACCCATCGATATGGCGCCCAACATGCCCATCCGTACGTCCATGATCTTATTGACGATTCTGATGGCTGCTGCGAGGTCTATATCGTTCTCAAGTTTCCTGCTCACAACGCGAATGTGCAAAGATCACGGTCCACAGCCAAACGAGTGGGTTATTCCTACTTTTGGGCGACCAATTAGTAGAGGGAATGACGGATGTTAAATTGCTTTCTGGGGTAGCTTCGAGATACCTCGCAGAGCAGATCGCGGAATACTACGGCTACGACCTCTCGGAGGTTGTTGTAAACCGGTTTAGCGATGGTGAGATGCAACCAGTCATCCAAGATTCTGTGCGAGGAGCCTATGTATTTTTTATCCAGTCCACCTTTCCTCCTGCTGACAACCTGTTGGAACTTCTTTTGCTCATCGACTCTGCCAAGCGTGCATCTGCAGGATACATTACTGCAGTCATCCCTTACTTCGGATATGCACGTCAAGATCGCAAGGATATGCCTCGCGTCCCGATCTCGGCCAAGGTTATTGCTAAGATGCTCGAAGCTGCCGGTGCTGATCGAATCGTGACCATGGATTTTCATGCAGAACAGATTCAAGGTTTTTTCGACATACCAGTGGACCACCTCAAGTCAAACGCCATTTTTATCCCCTATCTCCGTGATCAAGACATGCATGATGTAGTGTTTGCATCGCCAGACGTGGGAGGTGTCAAGAGAGCAAGAAGCTATGCAAAGCACTTCAATTGCAATCTGGTCATCTGTGACAAAGAGCGAGTAGTAGCTAATCAAGTTAAAGCCATAAGTGTCATCGGTGACGTAGATGGAAAAGATGTGATCCTCGTGGATGACCTAATCGATACTGCTGGAACACTCTGCAAAGCTGCCCAAGCCATCATAGACAAAGGAGCAAAAAGTGTGAGAGCACTCTGTACACATCCAGTCCTCTCAGGCCCAGCATATGAGCGTATCGCTGAGAGTGTGCTCACTGAAGTCTTGGTCACGGACACCATACCACTCAAAACTGACAAGGATACCAGCAAAATCCATGTACTCTCTTGTGGCAAGTTGTTCGCCAGGGCAATACGCAATACCCATGAGTATCGTAGCATAGCAGCCTTATTCGTGCAATAGATTTTTGATCCTTGCTGCTACGATTTATGTTACGTAAGCATGATTAGTAGAACAAATGCACAAATCAGCGCCCTGCGCGAATCGTACAAAAAAGGAACTCTCGACCGCTCAGATCTCTATGAGGAACCGATCGACCTTCTACGCAAGTGGTTTGATGAAGCCATTGAGTCAGAAGTGCTTGAACCAAATGCCATTCAATTAGCGACTGTCAGTGCACATGGAAGACCATCTGTCCGAACAGTGCTCGCGAAAGGCCTATCAGATAATGGGGTCATTTTCTATACCAACTACCAGAGCAAAAAAGGTCAAGACATTACCCAAAACCCTTATGTGAGTATACTTTTCTTCTGGAAAGAATTAGAGCGTCAAATACAGTTACAAGGGAGGGTAAGCAAGATTACTTCCGATGAAAGTACCCGCTACTTTCAATCCCGACCAAAAGGAAGCCAAATCGGTGCCTGGGCATCCAACCAAAGTCGGATCATCCCAGACAGATCTATTTTAACCGATCGTGTAGCCGAACTTGAGAGGCAGTATCAACAATCAGATGAGCTTCCAAGGCCTGATCACTGGGGAGGGTACGTCATCGAAACATCCAGGTATGAGTTCTGGCAAGGCAGACCCAGCAGGCTGCATGATCGATTCGCCTATGAACGAGATAACGAAAGCTGGATCATAGAGAGGTTGGCTCCATAGCAGACTCTGTGTACATTCACTGGAGTCAAAAACTACAGCAGACATGTCAGTGATAATAGGTGATCAAGAATACTTCCCTGGGATTACCAAAATACAATATGAAGGACGAGATTCAGACAACCCACTATCCTTCAAATGGTATGATTCGCAACGAGTCGTTGCTGGTAAGCCACTACAACAGCACTTTAAGTTTGCGATAGCCTATTGGCATACCTTCTGTAACGACGGTGGTGATCCATTTGGCGTAGGGACAAAGCACTACCCATGGGCTACAGCCTCTGACCCCATTGATAGAGCCAAGCAAAAGATGGATGCCGCCTTCGAATTCATCTCTAAGATTGGCGCTGAATACTTTTGTTTTCACGATGTGGACCTTGTCGATGAAGGAAACCATGGTTTAGCTGAGTTCGAAAAACGACTCAATACGATCACCGATTACGCAAAATCTAAGATGGATGGCACCGACATTAAGGTGTTGTGGGGTACAGCAAACCTCTTCTCTCATCCGCGATATATGAATGGCGCTGCAACCAACCCCGACTTTCATACTCTGGCATATGCAGGTGCACAAATCAAAAATGCAATCGATGCCACCATCAAATTAGGCGGAGAAAATTATGTCTTCTGGGGAGGACGAGAAGGGTATATGTCGCTGTTGAACACCAACATGAAACGGGAATTAGATAACCTGGCAATTATGCTATCTAAGGCACGCGACTATGCCAGGTCACAAGGGTTCAAAGGCTACTTTTTCATCGAGCCCAAGCCGATGGAGCCTTCTAAACATCAATATGACTTTGACGCCGCCACATGCCTGAACTTCCTTAGAGAATATGATCTCATGGACGACTTTAAGCTCAATCTCGAAGTCAATCACGCCACTCTCGCTCTGCATACCATGCAACACGAAATGCAAGTAGCATCTGACGCTGGAGCACTCGGTAGTCTGGACGCTAATCGTGGAGACTATCAAAATGGCTGGGATACAGATCAGTTTCCAGTAGACCTATACGAGCTTACCGAGATGATGTTAGTCCTTCTGGAGAGTGGAGGATTTGTCGGAGGTGGCATCAACTTTGACGCCAAGACTCGACGAAACTCTACTGACTTAGAAGACATCTTCCTGGCTCATATCGGCGGCATGGACAACTTTGCGAGGGCCCTTATCATAGCAGATCGCATCATGGCTGAGTCTTCATATGTTCAACGGCGCAGGGATCGATATGCTTCTTTTGATGAAGGAATGGGTGCAGCCTGGACCAAAGGACAACTTGGCTTAACAGAGCTACATAACTATATCACCTCTCATGGAGAACCTGACCAGATCAGTGGCAAACAAGAGTTATTTGAGAATCTGATCAATCAATTTATCTAAGCTCCGGGATTGGACAGGGTGAGCTGACCTAAGTACAGCTCCTCTAAGTCACGCATCTTTTGCTTTTCTTCCCGAGTTTGATCATCGTGGCCGCACAGGTGGAGAGCACCGTGTACGATCACGCGATGTAATTCATTTAACTCTGGGATATCAAGTTGATGGGCATTGTCTTTGACTCTTTCGATACTGATATAAAGCTCCCCATCGATCGCATCCTCTGAATAGTAGAATGTCAGGATATCCGTGTAGTAATCATGATCGAGGTGTTGGCGATTCATCTGGAGCAGATAGTCATCGCTACACGCGATCAGATGGACTTGCTTTAGGGTACAGCCCTCTGCGCGAAACACTTGGCATAACCAACGGGAAATGTCTTGTGTGGAGCTCCATTCAAATGCAACATCTGCTACATGAAAGCCGATCGGAGACTCTTCCAAAATCAAACTGCAAAGTGGATCTCCACAGTGCTACCATTGTTACGAAAGCGAATGTCATCAGCCAGTTGTTTCATAAGGAATACTCCTCGCCCACCACAATGATGGCGACGTTCTGCAGTGGTAGGGTCTGGCACCTTCGCGGGATTAAATCCAGCACCTTCGTCTCTGACGGTAAACGCCAAACCATCATCCGTCCTGGACATCTGAATTTCTACAAGCTTTGAGATATCCTTCTTATTGCCGTGAATGATAGCATTGTTGACAGCTTCAGTTAGACTGATCAAGATATCTGGAAACTTATCCTCGGTGATGCCATATCTCTTGGCTATGCTCTGGACAAACTCCTCAAGCTTGCACAGATTATTAGTACACGAAGGGATCTTAAGCGATTGTACAGCCATATACGATCTTATGCTCGTTTGAGCTTTTTGTAGTATTGGTCGACCAGTTTTTTGTAGTGAGGACGTAGGTCTGGAGACACATACTTGTATTGCTCCAGGACAGCTTTACGCTCATTGATATATTCCTGCAGTGATGGTGGTAATTCCCGTTTGACATCTTTACCTGACTCGCTCTTTCTCTTATTATCAAACTCGCGCTGTCGCTGTGCATTCTCTGCTTCCAGAAGACGTGTCATGATATCTTGTTGGCGAGTGAGCATTTCGTTATCGAGCCGCTTATTGACCAAGTCTATTTCTTGCTTATCCATCTCATCGATGATCTTCTGTAGCTCCCCAGAAAGTCCTTGACCTTGTTCTTGTTGTTCTCTGGATAGATCTTGTAGCGCCTTACGCAATGCGGCTTGGCGCGCTGCTGCCTCTGCAAAATCCTTAGAACTATTGCCCTTGCCTTCGCGCATGTTCTGGAGCATTTGTTGAAGCTTCTCGCTCATCTTCTCTTGACCCTCAGAAATGCGATCTGATGGCTCGTCCCCACGATTACCTTTTTTCTGACCTTTCTTGCCTCCAGGAGAATTCCCTGGTTTCTGGCAATTCTGGCTGCCCGACATCATTCCGGCCATCTGCTGCTGCATGTTCTCCATGCTTTCAGACAACATCAGTGCCAGATCATTCAGGTTAGTCATGGTGCTCCTCTGACTTTGATTAGCCTCGGGTTTCTTACGATCCTCGAGGTACGTCATAGAGGTCGCAAGATTTGATTTGACATCACTGACTTTCTCCAGGACAAAGGTTTCAATCGCGGCCTGTCGCTTGCTTAGTGCTTCCAACGAATCCTGCACGATTCTGAAGTCATCCTTGATCTTTAGTTGTTGTTGCACTGCAGATACATACCGAGGTGTATTTACCACAGTGCGATTGACCGTATTCAGAAGATTCTCTTGATCAAATGATAAGGTCACCAGATTCTCAAGAAGTTGGCGGATCATATCAATATCCTCGGAGGCCTGCTCCTGCTGACCAGACTGCATCTGGGACTGCATAGCAGCAGCCATCTTCTTCATTTTTTGAGAGGCTCCTTTCTGCGAATCAGAAGCATCCTGATTTTGCTGCTGCTCAAGCTGCTCCTGGCCTTCTTGGAGCTCATCACTGATCTCATCCATGAGTTCAGGTGTATCGCTTGGCATATCCTTCGGAAACTCAAGAGATTCATTCTTCTCAAAGAGATCATCCACTTTCTCCTCTAACTTTTCGAACTGATCATTAATGTCTTCTTGCTTCTCCTGGAGAGATTCTTGATTCGCTTTCTCGTCCTTTGTTTCCTCACTCAACTTCTCGAGTTCATCGGCCAGCTCGTTGAGCTTATCGAGTGACTCGTTGATCTCCTTCTCTACTTCCAGCTGTTTATAGAGTTCCTCCAGACGCTCCATCTCTGACTGAAGTTCTTCTTCTTGCAGCTCGAACTCTTCCATCATTTCGAGTGACTCTTCTTTACCCAACTCTTGCATAAGCTCCTGGATCTGTTCCATTAGCTCTTGCATCTCATCGTTAACCGTCTCTTCGAACAACTGCTGGAGTCGTTCCTGCTTCTCCATAAGTTCAGGGGTCAGCGACTGCATCTGCTCCTGATTCTGAAGATTCTCAGCGTTAGCATCCTGCGCTTCTTGGAGTTGCTTTTGGAGTTTCTGCTGGCGCTCGAGTATTTCTTCAAGTTCTTTTTTATCTCTCCAGTCCGGCTCCTCTTTTTGCAAGAGATTCTTCCGAAGTTTTTTGAGGTCTTCCTTGATCTTTTTGGATTCTTCGATACTCTCTTTCAACTTATCCTTGATCTCCTCCTCATTCTTTTGTTCTTCTTCCTTGAGTTCTTCGATGCTCTTGCGGCGATGACTCATGACACTGGTCTTCGCCGACTTACTTCCATTCACCTGATCATTATCATAGACCTCGAAGTAGTAGTTCAACTTTTCTCCTGGCCCCAATTCATAATCCATCATGTCCAGGATATGATCAAAACTGGACTGAGTTGCGATTTCGAAAGTGATGATCTTAGACCCCTTGGACAGTAGCTGTCCAAGCTCATCTACTCTCTCGTAGACGAAATTCAACTTAGTCAGGCCATAATCATCACTCGCACTACCGACGAAGTAGTAGATATCAGCCTCCAAACTGTCTTGGATCATATCAACTTCGATCTGGGGATACTCATCTTGGATAGCACGGATGTAGAAATCCATACGCTCCGACACATCCACCACATCGTTGGTAAGACCAACTGTGTAGGCAGCATCCGCATAGATGGACTTCTTGTAGTCATATGTCGCGCTGCCTTGTTTCTCGACCTTTACTGGCTCCTCATCACCAAAAGTCACACTAACCTCATCTGTGCTACGTGTGCGAAACGTCCAATTGACCACAGTACCCACAGGAGCAGCGAAGTCCCCACTATTACTGATGACCTCATTCTTGCGCCTCGTGTAGCTCGGATAGCGCAATGAGACGTCAAAGTCCACCATCTGGGGTTTGGGTAGCACTGTAAGTGTCTTAAGATTGGACTGCTGTCGTCCAGAGTAGATCTTAAACGCCGTTGCTTTACGGACATTCGGAAAAAGGTATGAGAATGTATTTGCATCCTCTTTAGTCAAACGGTAGTCGTAGTTATCGATAGTGATAAAGGCCTCGCTGGGGAGTTTTTCGCCTTCGACATCTACCGTAAGTCTATAATCCTCAAACTGCACTACCTCCATTTCTTCATCAGGAAACTGGAATGTAAATGGTGCCGGACGTTCGAAGTCCTCGTCGTTATTGATGATTCGGTACGTGCTTTCTGTGATCAGACTCGGAGCGGCAAACAATAGGAACATAAGTGCTAACACAGGAGGGGCGGCATAACGTAGATACTTCCTGTTCTGCGTCAGATCAATGGCCTGTCGAAATGGGACGACCTTGATCTGATCGGCTTTCTGATCGATGCTGGCCATGACAAGCGCATTTGCACCCGCGCCTTCAGCTCGTTGCAGCTGAAGTACATTCAACAGACGATCTTCTACATTTTCAAAATGCTCCCCTAAAATGGTTGCAGCCGTATCATGGGTAATTCTCTTACCAAGGCTGAAATACTTTAGCATCGGCCTGATCACCAACAGGCCAAACGATGCTGCCAATAGCAACAGGTATGAGAAGAACATGAGTTTACGTCCACCACGTGGCAAATATGCCTGAGATTCTAAGATCGCGTAGCCCAAGAATGCAACTACACAGATAGCCACTGTGATAAGTACCCCCCGAAGCGCCTGATTGATATAAAATTTGCGGATGAACTTATCCAACTTGGCGATGAGCAAATCATAATTTGATCCCGCCTCTGAAGCCCGCAATTCGTCCATAGCAATTCTTGTGGTAGCGCTCACAACAGAATAGACACGAGCTGTGAGCCTAAGTACAGTACTAAGCTATGTATTCTTGTCCTGTGGATCAAGGTGATGTCCACGCACTAACCCCATATTGCTTGGGCTGCGACAAGAAGCTGGCCTTCTTCATCTCTCACTGAACAATAGCTCTTCTTTTCATTCATAGGAGCACTGGATACAGTAACCTTCTGTCCAGCTCGACATTCGGCACGTATATGGTATATGAACTGAAATGGGCGCTCTTGTGGGTGAATATGATCTAAGCCCTCGATCAGCAGCTTCACCAGATTAACATTGTTCACATGCCCGTTCCAATCCAGATCATAATTCCGAAACGTGTAGTCAAAGACGTCTGAAACATCTGAAACAAGTGGAATTTTGGTCGAGGGGAGTGGTAGACGCTGATCACGGCCAACTTCTACATACTTCGCATAGGACTCCGGTATACGGGAGATTTTTCGAGAGTTAAGGTTCATTAAGGTCCATGTACTCGAGGCGCTCGCGACCAACATTCCTTTATCATCGTAGACGAGATAATCACGGTAGGCAAACACTCGATCAAACCCAGATGGATAAGTCAGCACTTTGATCCTCTCATTAAGTGTCGGATAACGATGGACCGTAAGTTCTTTGCGCAGGAGTACCCAAGAGACCGAATCACCCTGCAGATCCCAGACCGAGACTGACAGCTGGATGACATTTTGCATGGATGCTTCCTGCATCAACTGAAGTAAAGCGGGTATACGAATCAGCCGCTGGTCGTCGATCTCTGATGTTCGGATCTGATAAGCCACTTCGTATCCTGATGGTGGTGCAGATGTAATCATAACACTTCAAATGACAGACTAAGCTACAGTCGATCCCCTGGACATTAAGCATCTTTATATGATTGGCATGTAGCTCAAATGGACCCTTCTACTACTTTTCACGGCACCCTAACTACTCCCATTGGAGTAGTCCAGCTTACAGCGAGCGAGCGAGGCTTGACCCGTCTGTCCATCTCCCAGGAGAGCCACATCCGCGAGCGTTCTAATCAACATGTATCAATGGCGATAGACGAACTGACTGATTATTTCAACGGAGAACTAAAGCAGTTCACGGTAGCACTCGATCTTCCCACTTCTCCCGGCTTCAACCTTCGTGTTTGGCAGCAACTTCTGAATATCAACTATGGAGAAACTACATCATATGGAGAAGTCGCCTCATTACTAAACTCTCCCGGCGCGAGCCAAGCCGTAGGAGCTGCTAATGCCGCTAATCCAATAGGAATCATCATCCCTTGCCATCGGGTCATCGGTAGCGATGGGGCATTAACTGGCTATGCTTGGGGGATAGAGGCTAAACGATGGTTACTACTTCATGAGCGACGTTTTCGCGCAGTGCCAGCGGGCCAACTTTTCTCATGAATACTGCTGCACACGGCTACACCACAGATGAAATCATCGGCATAACCAAGCGATGGCTGAACACGGTTGTTATTGGATGGGGGTTATGTCCATTTGCTAAATCGCCTTACGAGCATGATCGCATCCATTATCGAGTGCTTGAGTCGATCGTTGACATACGGGGGCGCATGCTCGAAGGTTATCAACTATTGGATGAGAAACCACAGATAGAAACAATGTTGCTGATTTTTCCATCGACTACCTGCTCGTTTGGGGATTGGTACGATACAGTTCAGAATCAATCAGAACTTCTCGGACAAAGAGGTTATCTCGGACAATACCAATGTGTATGTTTTCACCCTGAGTTCAAATTTGGAGGAGATATCCCATCGGATGACATGACCCATCATGTAAACCGGTCTCCGTTTGCCATGATTCATATCCTACGTGAGTCAAGCATCACTGCCGTGGTCGAAAATGGATTTCGGACCCAAGATTTGCTCCTCCAAAACCATCAGCGCCTTCGTCAAGAATCCAAGGCATCTTGGGCAGCGATGATGGGCAAAATCATAGATCCAAATACGGAGAGCAGTGAGTAGTGACGTCGTATATACGAAGGTCGATGGTCAGAAAATCAAACTGACCAACTTATCTAAAGTCCTCTATCCGTCAAAAGACATCACCAAGGCCAACGTGATCCACTATCATCTGGATATGGCTGAGATCCTGCTACGATACGTTGGTTCTCGACCTTTAACTGTCATCAGATATCCGGATGGGATCGGAAGCAAGGGATTCTACAGCAAGGATAAGCCCGACTGGACCCCAGACTGGATCCCCTCACTATCAGTCAAGCATGATGATAAATCCATCAACTACATTGTACCTGAGGATCGAGCAACCCTTGTATGGTTAGCAAATTTGGCTTGCTTAGAACTGCATCCAATGCAGTACAGGAGCGGCTTTGACCAGCGGCCGGACCTCTTCATAGTTGACCTCGATCCCGACGAAGGGCTGGAATTCAGAGAGGTGAAAGACGCTGCATTTCGGCTCAGGGCTTTTTTGGAAGACTATGACTACACTCCGTTCGTCAAAACCTCGGGCGGTAAAGGTCTACACCTGGTTGTGCCCATTCTTCCCAACATGGTGTTTGCAGATGTATCAGCTAATGTGAAAGCTCTGGCAAAACGATTTGTAGGCATGTACAGGGACAATTACACCCTTCAGCTCTCAAAAGAAAAACGAAAAGGAAAGATCCTCATCGATATCTATCGCAACTACATCTCTAACACAACAGTTGCGCCCTACAGCCTTCGGGGCAAACCTGGAGCACCAATCTCGATGCCGATCCTATGGGATGAGCTCCATACTCTCGAGTCTTCACAGGAGTACAACTTCTCTAATTATCGGCAACGTCTCACTGCGGTAGGAGATGTCTGGGCAGCATGGAGAGATCATGAGGCACCTTTGGCTGATCATCAAGGAGCAACTACCCAAGTATTTCAACCTGTGCATGATGATCGACTGAAGGAATACCATAGCAAACGAGATTTTGGCAAAACCCCAGAGCCACTTCCTCGAATCTCACAGCAGTACCGCGACCAGTATGTCATACAGCTACATAACGCCTCTAATCTGCACTACGACTTACGATTAGAGGATGATGGGATATTATTATCGTGGGCCATTCCCAAAGGGCTTCCCTACAGCCCTGGTCAGAAGCGCCTCGCTATCCAAACGGAGGATCATCCCATAAAATACCTGTCTTTTGAAGGAGTCATACCGCCCGGACAGTACGGAGCAGGAGTCATGTGGATCATGGATAATGGACGTATCGAATGGTTAGAGAAGAAGAAGGGCACAATTAGCTTCAGACTTATCTCAAAACGTGCATCACGAGAATTCAAACTATATCAAATCAATAAGGAATCCCAATGGCTTATCCAGACTACCGACGAGCTGCGATGTTACAATTGGTCCTATCCAGCCAAACCTATGTTGGCTACTGCAGCAGAAGTAATACCCAAGAGCGATAGCACCCGATATGAAGTAAAATGGGATGGTATACGAGTCTTGGTATACGTAGAAGAAGATCAGGTCCGCATCAGGAGTCGCAGTGGACGTGACATCACGGCACAGTTCTCAGAATTACTGGATCCATCCGCTTACGAAGCTGAGCAAGCCGTTCTTGATGGAGAGATTGTTGTCCTGGATGACGCTGGAAAACCGCTTTTTCACGAGGTAATCAGCAGAATGCATGCGAAGGCTGGTTCAACTATGAGTAAGAAGGAAACTACGCTCTACCTATTCGATATGATCAGCTTAGATGGATTTGATATTACAGACGAGCCATTGCATCGGCGGCGAAGCTTACTTGAGACCATTTTACAGACTTCTCAGTATGTACGCATGAGCAAGACCTTTGATGACGGTCAACTATTATTCGATGCGATCGAAGCACAGAATATGGAAGGAATCATGGCCAAAGATCAAAACAGCCGCTACCACGTGGGTGAGCGATCTCTTCATTGGAAGAAGGTTAAGGTTCGTAGAGTGGACCAATGTTTGATCATTGGATATACTGTGGGCAAAGGGGACCGCTGTGGATACTTTGGAGCCCTGCATCTGGCGAAAAGAAAGGACAATCGACTTGTGTATATGGGCAAGGTTGGAACCGGCTTTAACCAAGACTCTCTCAATGAAATGACTGAGCTATTTTCTGGATTGGAAACAACCCAAAAGCCAATCCCAAACACCGTAGAAGAGGAGTCTCAGAGTGTTTGGATCACTCCCAAGTACTCTTGTAAAATCAAGTATGCATCGATGAGCTCTAATCAAACATATCGCGAACCAGTTTTCATCCAACTCAACACATCATCATGAGATCAATCTGGAAAGGGCACATCCGATTCTCGTTAGTCACTATACCCATCCAAATCTTCAATGCGATCGACTCTTCATCAAAGATCTCCTTCAACCAGATCCACAAGAAGGACATGGGTCGTGTCTCCTATAAAAAAGTGTGCCGCCTATGCGGTGAGGAGCTATCCTCCAAAGACATCGTAAAAGGCTACGAGTACGCGGAAGATCAATATGTCGTACTGGAGCAACGAGAGCTCGACCAAATCAAACTCAAAAGTACGCGCGCTATCGATATCGAAGCGTTCGTCGATGTAAATGAAGTGCACCCGTCCAGATTCGAAGCTGTCTACTATGTTGGACCTAACGGAGAAGTGGCACAAAAGACCTTTAGCCTATTCTCAGAGGTACTACGCTCATCGAACAAAGCTGGCATCGGCCGTATCATACTTAGAGATCGAGAAGACGTTGTGCTATTGACTGCCGATGATAGTGGTATGATCATGTACAAGCTTCGTTATCCAGAAGAACTTCGAGATATCAAAGCTGTACCCGATGTCGCTCGCCCAGATGTCGATGAAAACCAATTGGCACTGGCTCAAACTCTCGTCGAAAGCCTAATCATGCCATTCGAAAAAGTGGACTTTACAGACCGCTACACCACTGCACTCATGGATCTAATCAATGAAAAGATCGATGGAAAAGAAGTGATTACCATCACTGATGAAGAAAAAGACGACACCCCAGTCGTTGATATCATGGATGCTCTAAAGGCAAGCATCGAACAAGCGAAAAAGGTCAAAAAAGGGGCATAGATGAAGATTTTATCCTGGAACATTCGTCAAGGAGGGGGCTCCAGGAGTAAGGGTATCGTTCGGGCCATCCGTGAGATCAACCCTGACATTCTTGCGCTCAACGAATGGCGGAATAATGCCACTGGCACCCAAATGCGTATCGATCTCCTTCGCCTTGGTTATCTCCATCAGGTCACCTCTGCAGCTCAAAGCAGCTCAAACACCGCATTCTTAGCAAGTAAGTTCCCATGCTCCTCCATCCTCTATTCGGATATCGATGATTTGTATAGCGATAATGTGGTGGCGGGAATCTTTGGAGCATTTACGATACTCTCGGTCTACCTGCCTCATAAAAAGAAACACCGTCTGTTAGACTGGATTATTGATGAGTTCATCGTCGAACATCCGACTTCGATTATCGTCGGTGATTACAACACCGGTATTAATCACGTCGATCAAGATGGAGACTCCTTCTGGTACACAGATCGATTAGAAACACTCTCTACAAAAGGCTTTAGAGATGCCTTCAGAGCACTAAACGGGGATAAGCGCGAGTACAGCTGGTATAGCCATCAGGGTAATGGATATAGATATGATCATTCCTATGCTGCTGACCATCTGCTACCCCTTATCCAATCCTGCGAATACCTCCATCACTATCGCGAAGGAGGACTATCTGATCACTCACCGATGCTATTAGTCTTGGGTTCCTAACACATTGGATACTTTGGCCTCATCGGATGATCGGATATATAGCTCTACATGGCCAAACCCAGGCATGTTGTATGCTGAATCCTTCTTGTTAATGACCCAGGCAGCAACACCAGCTTCATTCAACTTTGCCTTGATGACTTCAGCTTTGAATAATTCATCATAGGTCCTGTACAACATTCGATCTTCCATCCGCTGCTTTTAGGATAGAACGAAAAGGACGGTAGAATAAGTTCGATATCAGTTGAATGGCGAAAACAGGCGAGTGATCATGTTGACCCCAGAACGTAAGTTTTGCCCTTTGGCAGTGGTCTCAGCAGTATAGCGCACATCGACTGGAATTTCGATAATGTCACACCCGTTGACTCGGGCCTGCTTGATGATCTCCATACAAAACTCAAATCCATCATATGTCAGATCAAGTTTCTTTGAAAGATTTTGTCCGATGGCTTTCAGACCAGACTGACTATCCGTTAGGAAAGCCCCTGTGAGAAGGAAGCTTACCAAGTTGGCAATGCGGTTATAGATAATTCGTGATCGAGGTATATCATTGGGCTGTAAGAACCGACTGCCAATGACGAGGTCACAGCCTTTGTCTTCGAGACAAGAGACAAGTCTGCGGATGTCCTTAGGGTTATGCTGTAGATCAGCATCGATGGTGACAATGATTTTAGCCTTCTGGCTGACAGCGTAGGCGATCCCAGTTTGTGTTGATGCACCTGCCCCAAGATTGATGACATGATCGAGGACGACGAGGCCCTCTATCTCCTCAGCGAGCTGCTTGGTTCTGTCAGTGCTGTGGTCATTCACAATGACGATCTTTCGAAAACCGAGATCTTGGATTTGATTAACCAAAGACACGATATACCGATCCTCGTCTTTGGCTGGTATAACGATATAGATATCGTCTATGTCCGTATGATACTCGATGACACTCATGATAGAATCTCAAAGATAGCGTAGGTGCCAAAGTTGGTAATCTTCGGCCCGAACACTGCGGACTCCTGTGTGGTGCTCCCATCTGGTTGTTCCACCTCGATTTTTCGATCTGTTGCCAGGAGCCTCACTTTGGGATTCTGATAGAGCGTGTTTAGCAACAACTGATACTTCTTGGTTAGCGACTTCTCCGGGGTCTGATCCAATGTGTGGGTATAGAGGTCTACGATAAGAAATTGGATATCCGACGCACCCCATACATCCATGATCACCTCCTTGTCGCGATATTTCGAAAAGACTCGGAAAAACTCCTTCAATGTATTGTCAAAAAAGATGCGATTCGGATTATCTCGAATCTCGAATGCCATGCTTGTCCCTAACTGATAGATGTAAGCATCTGACTCATTGATGTATTCTAAGG
Organism: Bacteroidota bacterium; assembly: GCA_038523965.1. Lineage (GTDB taxonomy): Bacteria > Bacteroidota > Bacteroidia > Chitinophagales > Saprospiraceae > JAJRXG01. The sequence continues at coordinate 1,190 of JBCBIX010000002.1, read as the reverse complement.
CTGTTCCGATACCCGGATAGGATACTTGCTGTGACTGACTGAAATCAACTGAGCCGGTCGAATACTGATACAAACTGTGATCGACAATACCCTTGCCAATGTGCTGTTCATTGGCGGCATTCATATAGGTAATGTTGGAGATACGCCCGACATAGGCCGTCACAGCCCAAATGACCAAAGTGCCCAACATCAGATACTTCGGTCGAAACAAATGATCGGCCCTCTCTTCGGTCTTCTGTCCTATCGACTTAGCTATACCCGCATAAAGGAATGGCAATAAGAGAAATCCATACCATATAATCCCTGCGGATAAGAGTAGCCATAGAAACCCAAAAGCCATAGATACCATGCCTAAGCTCTGCAGGGAAGACCGCGCACGGACGCGAGATATCAACCATAGTCCTGCTATAAACAAGATGATGAGCAGTGGATAAGTGATGTGATCACGCTGTGCAGTAATCCCTGTGAAAATCTCTGCAAAAGGACGAGTCAACCACTGCGTACTGGAATACCACGCCGCCAAAAGTGCCTCCGGAACTGACTTGTTATCTGTCTGTAGATAGCTGGACCACTGATCACTGGTGGGGCTAACGGGAATCATGCCTCTCTGCATGATTACAGAATGGTGCTGACACAGTAAGAGATATCCGATTAACCCAATTGCTGTGACATAAAACCAACGAACTCTCGACCTTAACAAAGACAACAATAACAGAGGCACCAAGGCAAATAATGCAAACCCGATATCGATATATCTACCACGTTGGTTCGTGTTGATCGAAACATCATATGGTAAGGTTAGATATCGATAAAGCAGGTCTTCGTATCCGAAATATCGTTGGATCTCCTCTCTACGTCCATCGTTCTCGATATCGCCAAGAGATATTGATATTCCCTCTTCTTCTTGCGCTTGAGCACACTCTGCGCCCACTACAAGACAAAGCATCAACAGCAATAGAATTCGTCTACCCATCAATTTGATTCATCGATGGTTTTCTGATAGTTCCGCTCCAGTTTTCTTAAGCTGATATTGGGTCTTGGCTTGTCACCGATGACCAACTTGATCAGAGAAGTGGACTTGGTAAAGGTGTAGTTCTTATACATCCAGGGAGAGAAGGTCAAGATCATCACCAATGACGCGATCACAATGGGTTTTAGCCCTGAGATGAACTGACCTCTATTTTTCAAAA
>JBCBIX010000001.1:0-119663 GCA_038523965.1 Bacteroidota bacterium | reverse complement strand
TAAAAGTCAAGATACTGCTGTCCATGTTCGTCATAGACATATGCTCCCTGACCTCTGACTGGTGTCACATCAAAGAGTGAATAGACGTCGTAGATTTGCATAATGTAGGTTCTATTAGTTTTATTACTGCGGTGCGGTAGATCCTTAGTTCAATTTAAGCCAATCAAAAGCTGTCTCCATTACAGCATTTATTTTTGACGTTGCAGATGTAAATTCACCATTCTCTGTAATGATTTCATTGAACTGATGATCACAGTTTGGATAGGCTTTATAGGTTAAATTGGTTTTACCATTTTTGATAAATTCAAGTTGGATGTAGTCAGCGCTTAGGATGGAGTTTTCGTCCAAGCTTCCGATAGCGATGTAAATAGGAATATCCAGTGTTAGTAATTCTTGATAGGGATCTGTTGTACTGAAGGACGCCCATCTCTTATAAGTGTGACCCCACCATCTATCTGATGTGCTGGTCGGGTTTGCATAGATATCCTTGTAGATCAGCAAAAGAGAGTCGATCTGATGTTGAGCCTCTATTTCACTAAGTGTCCCTTTCGAAGCCTTCATGCGGGTTGTGATGATCGGATCAAACAATTGATTTAGCCCATTACCACCAAACATCATTAGATGGGTCACATGCTCGTTTTCGCAAGCCAATTTAGGTGCAACTTGAGCGCCTTCAGAGAAGCCAAGGACAACGATTCTGGATGTATCGATGGATTTCTCTTTTACTAATCGATCGATGATGAGATTCGCAGACCCTACTCTCCAGTCTCTCGAAAGACGTTCTGTATAGTCCAATGGCTCGTGAGGAATGGAGGACCCGGGATTTGGACTACTGGCGCGCTCACCATAGAAGGGTATGCCTGGCTTACTGATAAATAAAATCCGATATTCTGTTTGAAGCCGTTGGAAGTCGATGACGACTGTGGACGCGATACCGGATTCCATTTTTTGAAATAGAGGGTCTGCCCCAGAGCCGTCTAAGTAAACTAATAGAGGTTTTAGGTGCGAGGTCGTATCACTACTTATGTAGTAGTTAATCTCACCATATTTTTTGGAATCTATTTGGTATTCATCAAAACCCAGTAATTGGGGTGTGATGTTTTGTGCGAATAGACCGATTTGGATGATTAGTAACGAGACAAATGTAGATGTCGCTTTCATATGCTGATAGAGTGATGTCCTAATTTTAGATGTCTTTCGATTTAGAAGGCACTGCCTTTTAATTGTAATCCACTCTTTTCTTCCCAACCCATCATCAAATTGAGATTCTGAATAGCCTGTCCTGCTGCCCCTTTGAGTAAGTTATCAATGATACTTTCGATCCTGATTTTACCTTGATGTGTTGTGATGTTAAGCTTTGCATTATTGGTGTTTACCACTTCCTTCACCGATAGTGGGTTTGGGCTGATGTGAACGAACGGGCTGCTTCTGTAATAATCCTCATACATGGCGATTGCCTCATCTTGCCCCATTTCACTTTTGAAATAGATACTTGCAAAAATCCCTCTGGTAAAATCTCCTCGCATGGGAATGAAGTTGATCGCTTCTCCATATGATGGCTGTAGTTGGACTATACTCTGACGGATTTCACCCAAATGTTGGTGAGTGAAAGGTTTATAGATCGAGACATTATTATTCCTCCACGAGAAGTGTGTCGTATTCACGGATTTTTGGCCCGCTCCAGTACTACCAGTGATGGCAGTGACATGGATTTCACTATTCAGCTTTTTTGCTGAAGCCATCGGTAGAAGACCGAGCTGTATACACGTGGCAAAGCATCCAGGATTCGCAATACGCAGGGCGGTCTTGATCTGATCACGATTTAATTCGCACAGACCATACACGAAGTCACCAGCGTCATCGATTAATCGAAAATCACGACTCATGTCCACAACCCTGCATGATGAAGGAACTACTGCCTTCTCAAGATACTCTTCCGATTTGCCGTGTCCCATAGCGATGAATAACACATCCACATCTACGACATAGGAATCTGTAAATGTCAGATCTGTCCAGCCAAGAAGGTCGGGATGTACCTCGCTCACAGGAAGACCCGCTTGGGACCTACTACTCACCTGAACCAACTCGATATGAGGATGCTGGATGAGAAGGCGTATCAGCTCTCCACCAACATAACCCGCCGCTCCTGTTACTGCTGCACGCATCATTTCAATTTGGGTTTATGGTCTTGGTTCACTGTGTAAAAGATCTTCTCCGCATTGGTATAGATCTTTGTAAAGCCCTTTGCGTCTTCGCCAGTCCAGGCTTCATTGACTTCACCATATTGACCAAATGCACTATTCATGAGGTCATGCGGAGAGTCAATACCAATGAGCTCGAAGCGATATGGATGCAGACGCACATAGACTTCTCCAGAGACAGTATCCTGACTATCGGTGAGAAAACCTTCGATATTGCGCATGACCGGGTCGAAGTACTTCCCTTCATGAAGGAACATGCCGTACCAATCGGCCAGTTGCTTCTTCCAATGAATTTGCCACTTGGAGAGAGTGTGTTTCTCGAGTAGTTCATGTGCTTTGATCAGGATTAGAGCTGCTGCGGCTTCGAATCCGACCCGACCTTTGATTCCGATAATTGTATCTCCTACATGGATGTCACGCCCGATAGCATACTCGTCTCCGATGACATTGAGCGCTTTGATCAATGCTACCGGCGCATCATATTGGTGCCCATCGATGGCTATCGCCTGACCTTTGCGAAAAGTGATGGACAGATCACGAGACTCTGATCGCTCGCAGTGATGTGGCCATGCACGTTCAGGCAGAGTTTCGCGACTGGTGAGGGTCTCCTTACCTCCAACACTGGTACCCCATAGACCTTGGTTGATACTATAATCGGCTTTGTCCTGTGTCCAATCAAAGCCTTTTGCGTTGATGTAATCGATTTCGTCTTGGCGCGTGAGCTTCTGATCCCTGATGGGGGTGATGACCTTGACATGCGGAGCGAGACTCTCGAAGACACCATCAAAGCGAATCTGATCATTTCCAGCGCCAGTACTTCCATGGGCCACATGGGTGGCACCCACTGAGGCGACATATTCCAATATTGCGATCGCCTGGAATGCTCGTTCGGAGCTTACAGATAGCGGATATGTATTATTTCTGAGCACATTCCCATAAAGCAGATAGCGGATGCACTTGGCATAGTAATCTTGTTCATTATTGATACTGACAAAGTGAGCTGCACCCATATTACGTGCACGATGTTCTAACTCGTGAACCTCCTGCGATGAGAAACCCCCAGTATTGACATGAACTGCATGTACTTCGTACCCCTGTTCGATCAAATAGAGAATACAATACGAGGTGTCCAGCCCTCCACTATAGGCCAGCACGATCGGCTTATGACTCATAACGTTGTTTTTGAGTTGGGTTGTAGAATGAATTCTTCTAAATCAACTTTCATCGATGAAGCCTTTGATGGGGCGAGCATGGCTGTGCACAGACACATCTGTTTATCATTTCGAAGTAAAATGTCGTAGTTGCTGCAACTATTACAACCTTTCCAGAACTCCTCGTCATCTGTCAGTTGGCGGAAGGATACTGGGCGGTATCCCAGATCACTATTGATGTTCATGACGATCTCACTGGTGGTGATCCCAAATACCTTTGCCTCAGGATATGTATCACGAGCGTGATTAAAGGCGACTCCCTTGATAGCCTTAGCTAATCCACGTCCTCTAAAATCGTGGTGGACAATTAAGCCGCTATTTGAGACATAGTCGCCTGAACTAAAGACTTCGACATAGCAGAAACCGGCCAACTCCTCTTTGACAAATGCGATGATGGCATTTCCAGAAGAGATTTTCTCTCGGAGGTATGCTGGTGTTCGTTGAGCGATACCTGTTCCTCGCTCTTTGGAAGACTGAACATACCACTGACTGATGATATCTGCATATCGATGGTCCTTAGGCAGAGCTACTCGGATGTCGATTTGTGGATTCATGAAAAAAGGGACTATCGTCGATTTGACTGATGAAGAATGATGACAACAAAAAGAATATGGATGGGAACGAACAACGGCTCATTCCTGCTGGTAGGATATGTTGTTAGGCCCGGATGGCCCTGGCTCGCCTGACTTGGCGGATGATGGATGTTAAGGTCCTCTTCACTAAGGTAAAAGTAGAGGCTTTCTTGAATTCCATCCTGTTAAGGCAAGAAAAAATGTTCCTACCTGGGAGATATCACATGTGGTGTCGCATCACAACCAACCATGTTCCTTATACCATTCAACAGTTTCTTGAAGGGCTTCTTCAAGAGAGTATCGCGGTCTAAAGTCAAAATCTCGCACCAAGGAGTCGGTATCGAAATTCCATATTCGAGCTTTCATCTTGGCTAATTGTTCATCGTTCAACAAACTCTTCTTGCCAGAAAGTCGATCAAGAATCCCTGTCACAGCCACGACACCGTCGAGTAAGCCGAATGGAATCGTAATCCCCCAAGTTTTCTTGGAGACCGCCATAGCTATTCCATCTGTAAACTTACTTATCGGATACAACTCCCCATCAGTGATGAAATATCCTTTATCAACGTGGTCTGAAAGAACAGCGTCAAGAACTACGCGAATTAGATCCTTGACATAAATGAAACTATATCTGATATCCTTAGATCCGACGACCGGTGCAAATCCGAAGCGATTGATCGTCTTGAACAGTGCATAAAAGTCCCTCTCCGCCGGACCGAATACTGCTGTCGGTCGCATGATGATAAGTGGTAGCGATGTGATTTGCTTTAACTCCCTCTCTGCCTTGAGTTTTGACAGGCCATAGGTAGTACGTGGCTGGGGCTCAGTAGTAGAGGTTACGATTTGGTTTGGCGTGTCGTCGGCACTACCATGTGACTCCACACTTGAGATGTATACATACTTGCGATGCGTACCAGGTGCATCCAGCCAGAGTCGTGCAAGTTGTGTCGAATAGTCACAGTTCACTCTGTAATAATCCTCATCTCGCTGGGCCCTTGTGATACCGGCATTGTGAATCACATAATCAAACTCATGTTGACTCAGGATTTCAGCAAGCGCTCCTTGGTTCTCGAAGTCTATCTCACAAAACTCGATTCGAGGATCTTGAAGCAAGCTGCGACTGGATGTGCGTCGAATCCCGGCATACACATGTAGATCTCTCTCCAGAGCCTCCTGGACTAACCAGCTTCCGACGAATCCACTTGCTCCTGTGATGAGGACCTTCTGTTTCATTGTGATAAAAGTAGAGAATCAACAAGTTGACCACAGGTTTACAGCCAACCACTATTCATAATCAGAGAAGAGTTTTGGCGTCTACACAGCCTTGCGATAGATCCTGTACTTCTTGTATAACTCTGCGTTGAGCTTGAGTGCACTTGAGTTCATCTCTTCATTATTCTCGAGGACCCAGGATACTTCACCACCGATGATGTCGTCTTTGCGTGCTTGAAGGATATTTTTTGCGAAGAAAATAGCTTCGATACCTCGTTTACGATACTCTTCTTTGACTCCGAGAGCCAGTATCCGGACGTATCTTGTTTGGTGTCGCTTACGGAGTAGTTTGATGATATTAAATGGAAAAAGTCGTCCTCTCTTGAAGGATTGCTGGATCTCGTTGACATTGTTTATTGTCACTCCAAAACCCACAGCCTTACCATTATCCTCCGCGAAATAGACCCAGTTCTTGTTGGCTAAAAGCTTGAGATTATCGGCCAGATGCTTGAGTTCGGCATCTGTCCATGGCACGAACCCCCAGTTTTTGCTCCAAGCATCATTGTAGATCTCTCTGACGAGGGCAACTTCGTCATGAAACTTCTTGAGATTGATGTTTCTAAAGGTGATCCCTTTTCGAGCCAAACGCTCCTCGAGAGATGTAGCTAATCGAATGGACTTTTCAGATGCAGACTTGGTCGGCAACATGTATGCGAACAGATCAATCTCTTTGGTAAAACCATATCGATCTACATGAGTGTGATAGTATGGCTTATTGTAAGTCATCATGATCTTAGGCGGATCCTCATACCCATCGATCAGAATTCCTGCCGTATCGTTCGTACTAAAGTTCGTTGGTCCCAGCACAGCATCTACGCCTTTGTCTCGGCACCACTGCATCGCGGTATCAAGGAGCGCTTCACTAACTGAATACTCATCGATAACATCATAGAACCCAAAGAATCCGACGTTGCAATCGTGATACTCGTTATAGTTATGATTAAGAATGGCCGAGATACGCCCTACTACTTCTTCGCCCCGTATGGCGAGATAAGACTGTACTTCGCTATGCTCAAAGAAGGGATTCTTCTTCCGATCAAACATCTCCTTTTGAGAAAGAAAAAGCTCAGGTACATAGTAGGGATCACCAGCATAGAGCTGATGAGGAAAATCAATGTATTTATGAAGGAGCTTCTTTCCTTCTACAGGGACAATATTAACCTTCATTTTGGATGGCTTCGATCGATTCGAAGACACCCAACTTCTTAGCACAGGCGGTGATCTTATCCACGGACTCCTCGATCTGGGCGAAGGTGTGAGTGGCCATGAGAGAATATCTCAATAAAGAGGACGTACTTGCCACAGCTGGACTGACAACAGGATTGACGAAGACCCCCTGCTCTAAGAGCATCTTGGTAATCTCAAAAGTCTTAAAGTCATCTCTGATAAAGATCGGAATGATAGGAGTCTCGGTATGGCCAGTGTCAAAACCTGCTTCCTTGAGAAGCTTCATCGCATAATGAGTGTTATCCCATAGTTTCTGGATTCGCTCCGGCTCTGATTCCATGATATCGAGGGCAGCGATGACACTTGCCGCATTAGCTGGAGCAATACTGGCACTGAAGATCAACGATCTCGCATTATGCTTTAGGTAGTTAATTGTGTCATTATCTGCAGCGATGAACCCTCCAATGCTTGCCAGCGATTTGCTAAACGTACCCATGATCAGATCCACCTGATCGGTAACACCAAAATGATCTGCTGTACCACGCCCGTTTCGTCCAACAACTCCAAGGCCGTGCGCATCATCGACCATAATATTGGCTTTGTACTTCTCTGCAAGAGCAACGATCTCAGGTAGCTTAGCTAAGTCTCCTTCCATGCTAAACACCCCATCTACGGCAATCAACTTCACCTTATCGGCATCACATTTCTGAAGGACCTTTTCTAACGATGCCATGTCGTTATGGCGATACTTCAGGACCTTAGAGAATGACAATCGTGAACCGTCTATGATACAAGCGTGATCTAAGTCATCGATGATGATGTAATCGTGGCGACCCGTGAGAGAGGAGATAACACCCAGATTCACTTGAAATCCAGTAGAGAAGACCAAGGCTCCATCTTTTTCTACAAACTTGGCCAAGCGCTCTTCAAGTTCGAGGTGCAGATCCAGAGTACCATTCAGAAATCTCGATCCAGCACAACCAGAACCGTACTTATCAACAGCTGCTTTTGAAGCCTCCTTCAGCTTTGGGTGGATGGTTAGTCCGAGATAACTGTTCGATCCGAACATCAACACCTCGCGACCATCGATCTTAACTACTGTGTCTTGTTCAGACTCGATGGTTCTGAAGTAGGGGTAAATCCCCATCTCTTGGAACTTTTGAGGCACATCATAGGCCTTCATCCTCTCCTTAAGCAACATAAAACCAGATTTTAATTCAGCGGTGATAACACGTCAAAAACGACGCAAATATAGTTGATACCGTTACACTTCGGTTGCAACAGAAGTGCGCTCGGTGGCGTGCTTATTTTCTTTTCCGTTCTCAAAATTTGACCGAATAATAAGGTCCCAAAGCGGACTACTGACACCAAATCCTCGGTCTGGATCTACATAATGGTGTTTGAGATGGTGCGTCTTAAGTGCATTCCACAGCTTACCCTTCACCTCTACATGATGGATAGCATAGTGGAACATATCATAGATCAAATAACCTAAAATGAATGTGGCGAAGAATGCAAATAAACCAGGTGCTGGAATAAATGATCGCCACAAAAAGAAGAATCCCGTCGCAAGTGGGATGCTTACTGATGGTGGTAACACCAATCTCAGCTTATCACATGGATAGTCGTGGTGGATGCCATGAAAGATGAAATGCAGCTTCTTACCCCAATCGGACTTTGGATGAAAGTGGAAAACCCAGCGGTGCATCACATACTCTACGACTGTCCAAGCCAGAAAACCAAGAGCTCCCCAGGCAACAAAGTCAATCGCCGAAATACCAGCCCGTATCGACACTGCTGTACTGATGGTAATCACAGGGATATAGATGAACAAGGGTACACTGTAATGAACCTTACTCAGACTCTCCATCCAACCAGCTTCGAACAAGCGGATTGACTCAGAACTGTTGGATACGTATAGCTTCTTAGTTGACATTACTCCACATCTATTTTGCGATAAGCGAACGTACCGTCCGCTCTCTCTCCATACAATTCGATGTACTTGACATCAGGAAAGACACCAAACTCCAGGGCGTAGACATATATGTTGTTGATTTGAACGATTTCACCTTCCATCTCACATTGAGCGATGTATTGATCCTCTTTTTTGGCAATGTAAAATTGGAGCGATTTGTAGGCCACGAACCGAAACCTGAATAACTCAGGACTGATCATTTCGGATTCATACCCGTAGGCTAATTTGCTCTGGATCGCATTCAGCTCACGTCGCTCACCACCATTGGTAAATTTGATCCAATAGGCGTCCATCGGAAGATCTCGAGATATTAGACCACCAGAGGTGCGATTCACCCGGTAGACGATGGCATCCTCGTTTTGGTTACGCTGGATATAGAACAAAAGATCGTCATCCTGATCCGGCTCAGGATACCATGATGGTCTACCCGTACTACCGGGATCTACAAAGACCTTTTTCTTGAGTTCATGTCTCATTCTGTCGCAAAGTTATGCCATTTACCTGCTTTAGATCAGACAGTGGAGAGGAGTCCAGGAGTTTAGATTTGCTTTAAGGACTGCAATTTTGACCTTAGACTTTGATTAAGAATCTATTACCCAAAACTTAACCAAGTACACACCGTTCGACTCGTATTTTACAAATCCACAAATTCTGCTTGACTTATGCGCCTCAGTTATTTGATTCTACTCGCTCTTGGTCTTGTACTTTTCTCCTGTTCTGATGATTCGGATGAACCGACGGAAGGCCTCATTATCAACTATGATTCGGATAACGTAACTGCCCCCAATCTTCCTGCAGGCTTCTACGAATTCGCTGTCCGATTCCCAGCGAATATTACCAGAGATTTGGTCGATCGCCAACTCACTCAGGTTAGTTTCTACCTCTATGAGAGACCTGATGAACTCTGGATCACCGTGTCTCCAGATGCCACCGCCACCACACCCGGTAACCTACTCGTCGAGCAGCAGGTGACCAATCTTCGTAGCAATAGTTGGAATACGATTAGCCTCGATAGCCCGTATACATTTAGCAATAATGCGCCTATATGGATTGGTGTCCAGATCATCCATAATCAGTCAGCATTGCAGACAGTAGGATGTGATGCTGGTCCCGCTAATCCCAATGGAGATTGGCTATTTGATGATGCGGACGGGCAGTGGCTAACCTTTCGAGATCGAGTTAACGATAGTGTAAACTGGAATATCAGGGCAATCATCAGTGATCAATAGGAATGGTGTAATCATCCATCGATGATCTCAAATGCACGCTCGAATCGATTGCCATTCTGATCGATGATAGTAATACGATGATCTCCTTTGTCAGGCCGTATGGCCATGGTATGCCATTCGATGGTTTCCCCGAGGTAGGTGTCGTCCAGATACCAAAATAGTTTCGCCCCAGAAGAGCGATGTGCAGCTTGGACGACAACCTTCTGTGATCGTTCGTTGAGGTCTGTGGTCATTTTGATACGATCACCGGAATTGGGATAGATGATGGAAAGTGCAGTAGGATTATCTGTAAAACAGTCAGGGTCATATCCAGGTTCGACGGTAGTATTTGGGTGATCTCTCAAGTACCAAGAACTCGCTTTTGAGGGCAGCCGCACGACAACTTTTCTCTGAGAGGAAGTGCGCTGTTCACATGCCGTACCAACTTGTAGTCCAGAACGCTCATCGACATAGACCTCCTTGTGATAGCGGCACATTGGCCCAGCCGACAAGTTATCTGCCAATGGTATGGTATCAACGTGCGGACACACGGAGGTGGCCAGATCTCCACTCCATCGACAGATATGATAATCACTCATCTTGTGATAGGGTACCGGTCGCCTCTTTTCTGAGTTTGGTAGTCGATGCAACACGTCAAAAAGAACCTTACCTGCCAGCTTTCCCCCGATGATGCTCTGACGACCTTCTCCATCTGCATTACCAACCCAAACACCTATTGTAACATCGGCAATAGTTCCGATGGCCCAGGCATCGCGATGGCCATAGCTTGTACCTGTTTTCCAAGATATCTTTCGTGTTGATGAGAACTGCCGCCAGTCTCCTTGGTCATCAGGTCTGTTTAGCTTTTGCATAGCTTGTAGCGTGTAGTGTGCAGCTACGTTGTCCGTTGATATGAGCTGAAGTTGATGATAGGCTTGGACCATCTCCCATAGGGTAACCTCACCTCCACCTAAGATGACAGACAAACCATAGTCGTCTGCATCACGGTCCAAGGTCGTAATCCCGAACTTTCTTATGCTCCTCAGAAATCGATCGACCCCAAACTGCTGTAGCATAAGGACAAAAGGTACGTTGAGCGATCGTTGTAAGGCCTGATCGGCTGGGATAAGGCCTCGATAGTCTCGATCATAATTAGAAGGTTGAAAACCGTCGATGTGCATTGGAACATCTTGGACCATAGAGGAAGGGTGCATAAGGCCCTCGTTTACCATCATCTGATAGAGAAATGGCTTAAGGATCGATCCTGAGCTACGGCGCGCTTGAATCATGTCCACATCGGCCTCATGCTGCGTGTCTGGTATATTACCACAGTAGGCCAGAACTGAGTTGTTCTCATTATCGATCACCAGAATGGCGGCATTCTGGATGTCATTCTGCTTCCAGTCGCGATGAGAGGCTTTAAGAATATCATTAAGTCGGATCTGCAACTCGCGATCGATGGACACACTCGTAGTAATCTTGCCTCGGACACTCGACGTCATCAGGTGGGGAGCATGCGAGGGTAGCGGGTAAGTTCGATCAGGTAAAGGCTCCTCCAAGGAGAGAATGAACTCAGTACTGTCGATGATTTCTTGATCCCGCAGACGTCCGAGGAGTCGATCACGTTTGGTCTTGAGATGGATGCGGTTCTTATTGACGTGAATGAGGCTTGGAGCATTAGGAAGGACGGCGAGAGTAGCAGCTTCAGCCCATGTGAGTCGTGATGGGTGTTTTCGGTAATATCTCCAGGATGCAGCATTCAGACCAACCACGTTTCCTCCATATGGCGCTATACCCACGTACCACTCTAAGATGTCTGTCTTATGGTGCCACAGTTCATATCTGAGAGCCAGTTGAGCCTCCTTGATCTTTTGCCATAGGGTCCGCGGCTGATTGCCAAGGGCCATCCGAGCTAATTGCATCGTGATGGTGCTTGCTCCACTTACAACACCATGAGACTGGAGATTCTGTCGGACAGCGCGAGAAATTGCGAGTGGATCTATACCGGGATGATAGAAGAATCGCTTGTCCTCGTAGGTCAAAAGCGCTTTTTGAAACTTAATTGGGATATGATCATCTGGAGGCAACCGCCACTGCTCATCTTCTGCGACCTGAGCACTTAGCAATCGACCCTTAGCATCCAGTACCATGGGACTATGGCTCTGTGAGTCATCCAACCCATCGACAGGTCGTAATGCATAGATGACGAGAAGGACAATGCAACATTGTGCTCCGGAGCGATAAGAAAACTTGAAGAGACTCACAGCATAGAAAAGTACTTCATCCGAGTCAATCTTCCTCAATTAGTGCATCTGTAGCACTGATTCTTCATTTGCCTCACACCGAGCCCTGTGTTTTCTCAGGAGGTCAAAATCATCAGGGTAAACTCTCCACGCAACTAAAATTTTAGAAATGTAAATGATTGAAAATCAGACATATACTTATATGATGAGGTAACATATATATCATATCTCGATATGAATCGCTTTTTGGCAAAGTCCTTGGCATAGTTGGCGTGAATAATAGTGTGGAGTAGGTGTATCCACCCTCTACGCTATGAGAGAACCAAGAATATGTCAGACGTAAACCAAAGATCGATGAACCACATTCGCCTCACCAAATGGCTCGTCCTCAGTCTTTTTATAGGACTCGGACAGCTACAGGTTATGGGACAGCAGATGACGATCGCCACACAGGATACTTGTATCTGTACGGAGAACCCACTTCGTGCTCTGGATACGATCATCTTTAGCAGTCCTTCATCTGATTCGGTTTTTCTCGAGGACTACAGCCCGAGGATCTCGCCAAACCAAGTGCTTTATTATGAAGCATTTGGTTCCGAGTTCTACCTCTCGTGGCAGACACCACAGCGGGATACACTGGAACTGCTAAATCCAGGTGGCCCTGCACCATTCTTATTCCGATATATCGGTTATCGGGTGAGCTCATCTTCATTTGACACACTGTTATTTAGACAGACTGGTTTAAATGATGTCATCGTGTCCCTCGGTGCCTGCGTACCTCCTAATGGTTCTATTGTGGGGCGTGATAGCATCTGTCTGAGTGATGCCGAACAATATGTGGTCAACATCCCAAGTGGGCAGCTTGCTTCAAGCACCTGGACCATCAGTGGTATGACACTTGCCGGCGAGACAGTACCAGAAACACCAGTAATGGCTCCAATGACCGGATCAGGAACGATCCCATTGATGTCTGGCTCTGGCATCTCTACGCAACTTACAGGTTCTGGGTTTGCTATGGGAATGGGCCCTGATTCAACTAATAATGGCAATAGCCTAAATGTGGCTTTTGGTCAACCTGGCAACTATATCCTGCAGATCAGCGCTACAACGACTAAGATGTGCTTCTTCGAAGAAGCGATCGACGTATATGTACAGAATGATGATTATCAGATCGAAGGGTTCAACGAGCTCTGTGCTCGGGATACCGTGATGTACACGCTGCCGGTAGATGCCGCATATGATTCGATCATGTGGTCTGTAGGCGATGCAGCGCTTGCTCAGATCATAGGAGACAGCATGTCGCGTGACGTCATGATCGCCGTCCAGGATACTACTGGTATGGTCGACCTAATCGCATTCGCTCAGTGTGGTACCAGTGCCATGTGTACAGTGATGGATACATTAACCCTGACTATCGCCGATGACCTCAATGCCGTCATCGCAAGTACAGATTCTTCACGTCTGGGGATTCCAGCTGATACATTGGTTTGTCTGGGTGATGTAAGAGAGTTTGGTATCAATGTTTTCAATACTGATAGTGTCACATGGACGAGTCTGACAGACAAGACATCATTTCCCATGGGAGCTGTCATGATGGATACTGTTCAGGTACGATTCGATAGTGTAGGAGTAGATACAATCGTTGTGATGGGTACAACCCAGATGGGATGTACATTCTCTGATAGCCTCATTGTTCGGATCCAAGGGACAGAAGTTATGATCCTCGGTGAAGTGGATGTCTGTGCCGGAGATACGGCTGGATATGTGGCAATGTATGCAGATGGTACTCCAGCCGAGTTCATGGATATCACATGGACACTATTCGCTGATAGTACAGTAGTTGACACGATGACTGCGATGTCGACAGATGGTGTACCAGGAGATTCGCTGATAGCCATTTGGACAGGTCGAGGAAACTATGATATCGCTGTAACTGGTATGACGGTAGCAGGATGTCTACTTCAGGATACATTCACCGTTAATGTGATCGATACGAGTTTCACTATCCTGGGACCACAGATCGCCTGCGTAGGAGCGCCTGCCACGTTTAATCTTGTTCAGTCGGTAGACAGCATGGATGTACTCATGTTCCCTGATTCAGTGACCTGGTCTGTATCTATTGGCTCACCATCTAAGCCAGATTCTAAGTTTACACCAGAGATACTGACGGACTTCGATTTCAATGATACGTTGGTCCATAACTTCCAGACATCCACATTTGATCGTACGTTCGACTACTTCGTCGTGGCGAGTGGTATGGCCAACGGATGCGCATTTTCTGATACTATACAGGTTACCGTTGTTGGTGATGCTGATGACGATGAGTTAGCTGTGCTCGGACCACATGATCTTCAGTTTTGTGCCGGAGTTGACAGCGTGCAGTTCAGACTTGGGGTCCCAGACAGCATATTAGTCGGACCAGTTGATTGGTCAGTAGTCCAGAAAAGCACAGGAGCACCATTGACTCCTGCTTCGATATTCAATAATAATGGGGATTCAGTCCAAGTGACGTTCCCAAATGATACAGGCATTTTCGTTGTCCGGGCACAGGGACAACTTGGAGGTCAGTGTCCATTCGATGTCTCTACGGAAGTTGACTTATCGGATGATATCGTCATCGTTAATGCAATGAATCTGGATACCACATGTCTGACTCCGGATAGCCAAGTATACTTCCTCAATATTGATACGACGCAACTTAGCATAGCTGACCTCGACGTAACTATTACTCGTGTTGATGATGGAACTGTCTTTGCGCCGATGAAGACAGGCTCTGGTGGTCGGTTAGGAGCATTCGTGACCTGGGATCGAGCAGGAGAATATCAGCTACGATTCCGTGGTAGCTTAGATAGCATGGGTTGTGATATCGATGAGAGACTTGATATCCTGGTGAAGGATACCCTCTATGAAATCGTAGGTGACTTCCAGATATGTGCTGGAGATACAACTACCTATTTCGTCCCGCAGGGCTGGAACGATATGCCGATCGCCGACTTTCCGATGGATGATAGTATCAACTGGGTATTTAATCCGGCAGTGGTCGATACCTCCTTTGTTGTAGGAGAGATAGGGGATACTATCACCATTGTTTGGTCAGGTAATGGTAAGTATAGCCTTGCCGTCATGGATAGTACTACTTGTTGCCCGATCGAAGTGATGGATAGTGTCTTGGTTAGAGTTCCTGGCACATTTGACCTCAGTGGTCCGGATACTGTGTGTGTGGATTCGTTGGGAGGATTTATCATCACGAATATGGATGGTTCATTTATCGATGACCTCATCCCAGATAGTACTGAGTGGACAGTATCAAGAGGATCGATCGTAAGCACAGACCCAGATAGTATAACGGTCCGTTTTGACTTAGGCGACGACTTTGTGAATACTCAGGATACGATAGTCTTCCGAGGAATGACCGACGATGGCTGCGAAGTGCTGGATACTGCCATCGTTACGATCCGCAACACTGATGCCGTAATACTTGGTCCGACTGCGGTCTGTCAAGGTGACTCAGTAATGATGAGGTTAGTGAATGCCTTTGATTCGACATTGACTGGTTTGACATCAGTCCAATGGATCATCACACCAGGTGATACATTGATGAGCAATGATACCTTGACTTCATTCATCGATAGCTCAGGTATGGCTCAGGTGGCATGGACAGAAGAAGGCTCATACACGGTCAGTGCACTCGGATTCATCTTAGATAGTTGTGTGGTAGCGGCATCTACGATGGTTGATGTGAGTGCACTCCCACCAGCAGGGATCGAAGGTGACCTGAATACTTGTGTGAACAGCTTTGATACCTACATGCTCGACATCGCCATGTCGGATTTGGACAGTATCAGATGGATGGTCTCGCCGTTTGCAGGATCTCCAAGCACTGGAGCTACTATCAGATCAGGACAAGGAACAACAGAAGTTGAGATCGAATGGAGCGCAGTAGGAGAATACTTTATCACAGTCACTGGAGCAACAACCGGTGGATGTGAGTTCTCGTACCAGTTGGATATCAAGATTATCGATGCTGCTAACATCGGACAGCTCGTCTGCAACAATGATATCAATGTCACACTCGCCGAGAGTTGTGAGCTTATGTTGACTCCAGATATGATTCTGGAACAACCAGATCCAACGATTCCTGATGAGCAATATGAGATCACTGTCCGTGATCGTGTCAGTGGAGTAGAATTATCTAAAGGAGTGGTAGACATCTCTCTACTTGGGGTTGATCTCGAGGTGGAGATCTTACATGAGTGTAGCGGGCAGTCTTGCTGGGGCAATATCACATTAGAAGACAAAAATATTCCGGAGCTCATCTGTGGTGCAGACACGCTCGAATGTGACGAGAGTATCGATCCAACAAGATTGGACTTCGGCGATCTCAGACGTTTTGGATTCCCGATACCTGCCGATATAACCAATGTGACACGTGTCACTGGCTCACAGAATAGCTACACAGTAGTGGGTTACGAGAAGTGTGGGGATGCCACCTTGAGCTTTGTAGATCGTATCGAAGACGAAATTTGTACCGGGGATTTTGGGACCATCATCCTTCGTGACTGGACGATGACTAATGTCTCTGGGCTGAGCTCGACATGTACAGACACCCTACGTATCAGACGTATCGACATCGATAGTATCGATCTATCTGTTCTACCAACGAGATTAACATTCGATTGCTCTGTAGACGAGAATAGGTTAGAGCCTGGCTCGCTTACGGGAGATCTTGACCTGGCGATGACTCCATTCTGCTTCAACATCCAAGTCCAGCACACGGATACTCGTGCAGACGGATGTAGTCAGAACAATTTCTCGATCACAAGAGAGTGGACGATTTTTGACTGGTGTTCGGGAGACGTTGTTATTCACAACCAGTACATAAAAGTTGTCGATACAACAGGTCCGAGAATTACACTGGCTACAGGCGATATCAATATCGAGGCCACTGATCATGAGTGTTCAGGTCTATATGATCTAACTCCTGATATCACATTGAGTGACAACTGTTCTGGCATCGAGTCGGCGACGGTTCGAATATTTGAATTTGATGAGCATGTTCCTCCTGGTAGGTTAATTATGACAATTACCGATCAGGATTTTGATAGTCTGGCCTTTGATGAGAGCATTACTAAGATCCTTATAGAAGTCTCGGCTACTGACTCATGTGGCATAACGACAGAGGGCTCGGTGATGAGAGATATCAATACCGAGGACAACATCATGCCGGTGCCTATCTGTGACGAGAACACTACAGTCGCGATCGGAAGCAATGGTTGGTCGCTGGCTGACTTCAAAGCATTCGATGACGGAAGTATTGATAACTGTGGTGTTGATAAGATCTGCATCACCAGGATGGATCATCTGGACATCTTCGACAGACTCGATACGGACAATGATAACCTGGTAGTCTTCGATACCTTTCAATTAAACATTGATGGTGCTGAGAATGAGTTTGGACCACTATCTACCATCTACGAGGATGCGACCGAGATGATCGGATCTACGGAGTTTATCAGATTGGATTCGCTCTGCCGTCCATACATCAAGTTCAACTGTCTGGATGCGATGGATACACTACCGCTGCAGGTTCAGTTGACTGTATTTGACAAGGCAGGCAATAGTAATAGCTGTATGGTCAATACGATAGTACAGGATAACAGTCCGATCAATAAGATTGTCACCGCTGGAGATTCGACGATCTCTTGCACAGACGATGTCACATCATTTTTGATGGATCGAGATCGCCCATTCACCTTCTTGACGACAACATGTGGTATTCCATTACCACCGGACAGTTATACTGCGATTATAGATACGAATCAATGTGGTGTTGGGACGATCCGTCGTATCTGGAGCGTCACAGACGATTTCAACAATACCATCTCTCATGAGCAACTGATTACGATCGGTCGTGATGATGAGAAGTTCGATCCTGCTGTCCTTCCATCGGTATGGCCAGATGACTTTGAGGGTGAGGGATGTGCTGGTCCTGGTACAGATCCTGATAACCTGGATGCTCGATTCAGACCCGATTTAGATCTAAATCAATTCCCGTGTAGTGATTTGGCTTTAGACTTCGAGGACCTTGTCTTCTACAATACCGAAGGCTTCTGTGCCAAGATCCTCCGAACATGGACGCTGTATGATTGGTGCAATCGCAACAGTCGCAATGAGCCAGCCACTTATACCCATGTTCAGTTGCTGAAGGTGAATGACACCGAAGCCCCTACCATCCTTACTGGATGTCAGATGGAGACCTTTACGGTGACCAATCAGTCAAATTGTACCGCTTTTGTTTCTACATCGGCGACAGCGGAAGATTGTCATGCACCTGAGGACCTTATTTGGTCCTATGTGATCAAGGATTCCAACAATGCTAATACGCAAGTAGGTGCTGGAAGTACCAGCATGATCACCAGCAATCTGGAGATCGGGAGTTATGACATTACTTGGATCGTGGCTGATCGATGTGGGAACCAGGACTCGTGCGTGAAGAGTATCACAGTAGTCGATGGTGTCGCTCCTGTGATCGAGTGTCGTAATCGTACGCTTACTCTCATGGCTAATGGTAGTCTGACGGTTACTCCATCAGAGTTTGTGGCTGTAGCTGGGGATAACTGTACCATGGAGGATGATCTGACATACACATTCCAGTCGTCGACTGGTGCTATGATGCAAGAGTTCACTTGTCAAAATTTAGATAGGCAAGAATTCCGAGACTTTTCATTACAGATTTTTGTGACTGATGAGGCTGGGAACAGCTCATCATGTAGTGTCACTCTTACTCTCCAAGAAGGAGCGAACTCCTGTGGAGGAAATGTAGGAATGGCAGCTATCGATGGTGTCGTATACACTGAAGAGGATTTCACTATTGACAATGCTGAGATTTCGGTGACCCAGATGGGCACGGGTGGGGTCTCTACCATGATGACTCCTCTCGAAGGTGAGTATGCATTCTCGACACTCCCGATGTTCGATAGTTATGAGGTGACAGTGGTGCGCGATGATGCATACCTCAACGGGGTATCCACGCTTGACTTGGTCATGATCCAACAGCATATCCTTGGACTCAGAGATCTGGATAGTCCCTATAAGATCATCGCAGCTGACGTAGATGCGTCCTCACAAGTATCTGCTGGAGATTTAGTTCACCTGCGACGCTTGATCTTAGGACGTGCAGTAGATCTACCGATCGGCCAGTCATGGACTTTCGTAGATGCCAGCCAGACATGGGAAAACGAACTACGACCCTTCCCATATAGCCAGGAAGTTGTCATCGAAGATCTCGAATCAGACATCTCTGATGTTGATCTGATCGGAGTGAAGATGGGTGATGTGAATGGAAACGTACAACTACAGAGTTCCATTCTCGGTATCACCAGATCAACGGCACAGATCGAGATTAATCTCATCGAAGAAGTAGGAGAGGAGAAGATCATCGGTCTAACCCCGGTCTCAACTACAGAGATCATAGGGGCCCAGATGGCGCTGACATATGATCCACGCCATACAGAGATCATCGGTGTCCTATCGGAGCAAGTAGAGATCGCTCCAGAGCACTATACGATTCTGGATGGAGAATTGAGGATCAGTTGGAACGCCAAAGAAGAACAATTCTTAGCATCAGATATGCCCCTTCTGGAAGTAGTCGTCAGAACGAATCAAGATGACCTTTCGACGATACTCACTCCATCAGAAGGCAGTCTTACTCCAGAGATATATCGCAAGCAAGGGGAATCCTTTGAGGTGTCAGATGTCAGCTTCATTACAGTAGATGCCAGTCTGACGCAGGAGATCCTTCAGGTAGATCAGAACAATCCAAATCCATGGCAGCGAGAGACAGCGATTAGCTTCTATCTGCCTCAGACTGGTGATGTCTCGCTATCGATCTACGATCTCACCGGTAAAGAGCTAAAGAGCCTCTCAGGGAACTATAGCCAAGGCTGGAATCAGGTTATTCTCGATCGAGATCAACTACCATCTACTGGCGTGTACATGTATGAACTAAGCGATGGTCTGACCATCGTCCGCAAGAAAATGATCATCGTAGAATAACGCAGCCATGACGACTAAAGTGAAGATGATCCAATACCCAATTACAAGAAACCATTCGATGACAGCTCAACTATCAGTAATTCGAAGACGATTTGTCCTTCCGATTCTCATCATGATCGGTGTGGCGCTGGGCGTTTCTGATCTCACTGCACAGTGTGCTGGGGAAGCATTAGCCTGTAATAATCTGGTGCATGTCTCCCTCGATACGAACTGCATTGCAGTGATTACGCCTGATGTGATATTAGAAAATGAGGATGCCGACACTTCGCTATATCGGGTGGAGGTACGCGATCCTGATGGCAACATCATTGATACCATCCGACAGGACTATAATGGAGCCTTGCTTGAGGTTAGAGTATTCTGTAAGGCATCAGTGCAGCCGTTTTTCTGCTGGGGATTTGTCAAGATCGAAGACAAGATCCCACCAGTTATTAATGTGGAACCCTGTGATACTGCGGTGACATGTTTTGTCTTTCCGTTTGACTTGGAACCCAATTCATTAGTGACTAAGGTGACTTTCTCGGATAATGGATGCGAAAAGCCTGATTCGCTTGGTATTACCGATGTGGTTGAGACACAATTCGTTTGTGGCGATACCGTGAAGATTATTGAGAGGTTTTGGACAGTTGTCGATGCAGCGGGTAATCATGCCTCGAAGAAACAAACCATTTACCTGCTACGAGGGACGATCGATCAACTTGAATTCCCTCGCGACACAGTGGTGGATTGCCTTGATGAGGCTGACCTATCTATCGAGGCCTTGGGAATGCCATTGGTAAGGTCTTGCGAAAACTACGAGATCACCCACGAAGATGTAGAGATTCCAGTCTGTGGAGTCGCACGAAAAATCCTCCGTCGCTGGCGGGTCACCGATCTCTGTACACCCAGAGATACAACTGTGACTCAGGTGATTAAAATCGAAGACAATAATGCGCCGACGATAGACTTCAGTGAGTTTCAGTTGCCCGTGGAGCGATTAGAAGCACAAAAAAGAAATTGTCTCGCAGATGCGAGAGACATCCCTAATCCGATCATCACAGATTGTAATCTGGCTCAGACGACCCTGTCTGCCTTTTTTCAGTTGGTAGATCAGAATGGTAACTTAACAGGCCAGCGGTTTCCTGCCATAGTGAATGATTTGGAGACGTTTGATTTAGTTAATGTCCCGATCGATGAGCCGTTCCGGATCATCTTCGTCGCTGATGACGGATGTGGAAACATATCAAGAGATACGTCTGGAGTCCTTACAGCCGTAGATACACAGCCACCAAACGCTATCTGCGAAGGATCCACTAACATCACGCTCAATGAGGAAGATGGCGAGGTGGAGGTGTTGGCGACGTCATTCGATGATCACAGTTTTGATAATTGTGGTATTGAGATGATGCAGATCAGAAGATTTAATGAAACAACGTTTTCCGATCGTATCAGATTCGATTGTGACGATGTTGCGAATAGTCCTGTCAAGGTAGTTTTTAGAGTCTTTGACAAAGCAGGGTTATTTAGTGACTGTGTGGTTGACATTCATGTCCAGGATAAGCGTCGAGTCGTCTTATCCTGCCTGCCTGATCGCAGTTTCAATTGTGATGTGACGGAAGAAGAGGTTAGAATGGCACTGGAAGCTGAGGAGCCTACCAGCACTGAGAGCTGTGGCATTGTCTCGCAGATTCTTGATATCCCTGATTACACGCTGAGCGAGTGTGGATCTGCTCAGTTCACTGTGGTATGGACGGCAATAGACGCAAACGGACTCACAAGCACTTGCTCACGTCTGATTACTATCGGTGACATGACTCTGGCTACTGTCACGAGACCAACGGAATCTCAGTTTTCGCTTGATTCGTGCTCAGCCAGCATTGATCCAGCGGATATCCCAGGCAGTGAGCCTATTATCAACAACGTGGATTGTGAGAACATAGCTACCTCATTTGAGGATCAGTTCTTTTTTGGTGAGCAGGATGCATGTGTCAAAATTTTACGACAGTGGTCAGTTATCGACTGGTGCCGTTTCAATGGAGGAAGTTTCTCCTCGGCATTGATCGATAGTTTTACACAGACGATTGTAATCTCAGATAATGTTGTACCCACCTTTGTAAGTGATATGATGGACATCACCGTCGCCGATAATGATCGCAACTGTGAAGAGATGGTATCGCTTATCGCCCAGGCCACTGATGACTGTACGCCAGAGGACAGCCTTAAATACAGCTACGTCATTGACATGTTTAACACGGGTAGCGAGGATAAGATTGGCGCGACCAATGATGCCTCAGGAGTCTTCCCGGTCGGAACACATCGTATCATCTTCATGGCTGAAGACATGTGTGGGAATATCGGTCAGGCGGTATTCTTGTTTACCGTGGCATCACAGAAGGAGCCATTAGTATTCCTGATCAATAGTTCCACGCTGACCTTAGGAGACAATGGTATTGCAGAGCTCAGTGCTGCCGCACTGAATGCAAGTAGCAGTAACGGTTGTCTTCGTCCTGGAGTTACTACAGACGACACTGGTTTGATCTATTCATTTGATGCTAACGGAAGTGAATTAACACGTGCATTTACCTGCAGTGACATTCCTAACGGCCGTAGTACGTTCCTCACGCTCAATGTATGGGTGACCGACTCAGTAGGCAATACAGCCTTTGCACCAGTTTCTATAGGATTAGATGATACAGCTGATGTTGACCAGCCCGAAGGTGTCTGTCCCGATGTCATGGGGTCTGCGCTGCTCTCAGGTGTAATCACTACAGAAGACCAAATCAGCATCCCTAATGTACCGGTCACAGCGATCCAATCAGCTACTGGAGTTATTTTAGAAAGCACAACGGATGACTTTGGTCAATACACATTTGATGACGCGATACTCTATGAGGACTATAAGATCCTTCCTTCTATCGATGGTTATGATCTTGCTGGCGTGTCAACTCTCGATATCGTCTTAATCCAGCAGCATATCCTTGGATTGAAATCATTAGAGACACCCTATAAAATGGTGGCAGCGGATGCCAATGGATCAGGAAATATCTCAGGTATCGACCTTGTCGAGCTTAGACATTTGATTTTGGGACGGTCCACAGAGTTGTCCACCACAGGTTGGAAGTTCGTAGACAGTAACGATGATTTAGAGATGGAAGATCCCTTCTTCTATCGCTCTGAGATCATCGTCAATGAAGCCGAAGAGAGAGTAGCCGACTTGGACTTCATCGCACTCAAGGTGGGTGATGTAAGCGGGAATGCATTCGAAGTACTCGCTCAGATCGCCAAACCTCGCTCTACCGAAACCCTGGATGTACGTGCTACTCGTCACGGAGATGTGATCAGATATGCTATCCATGCCACTGGTGAAAAGACACTGAGAGGAATCCAATTTGGTATAGACTTGCCTGCAGGGAGCAACCTTCTGGCCATAGGCTCAGATCAGTTGTCGCTAAGTGACGAGCATTGGCATCTTAGTGGAGATGAGTTGCGAGTGAGTTGGTCCGGAGACGGCAGCGTGAATGTTGGTGATCAGGCACTCCTCATGTTTGACATCGCCTATGATGGCGAAGACGTGCCATTGCTCAGCATGAGTTCGCATATCGATCCAGAGATGTACAATGCGGACTTCGAAACCAAGCATTTTGCATTGGAACAGCAAGTTCAGGACATAGAATACGATCAGTTTAAGCTGCATCAGAACGTGCCTAATCCGTTTGGCTTTATGACCTCCATATCTTTCGAGTTACATCGCGCAGGTACGGCTCAGCTTAGTATTAGCGATCTCAATGGTCGAGTCATTTACGAGCTTTCGGGCTTGTATCCATCAGGTATGAATACCATCGACATCTCTGTGGATGAACTTCGCGGATCAGGAGTGTACTACTACACCCTTGCTTCTGGAGGACACTCAGAGACAGGTAGAATGATAGTCTTACAGTAAGATCCTTGATTTTTGGTTAGACCCTGATGTCGATTGGCATCGGGGTTTTTTCGTTTCAGGACCACTCTTCATCACCGAGTAGTTTAGTTGCGAAGACTTGTGGGGTATCCAGGGTGCGGTGGATTGGGCATTTGTTGGCTATTAAGAGCAGCTTGTCACGTTGTTCTTGATCTAAGGGACCTACCAACTCAATAGTACGTTCGAACCTGTCAATCTTACTGCTACTTTCCTCTGGATGAGCGGCATCTTCATGGTACTGTGTTGTCTTGTGATGTGATAGATGGACGATCACATCTTCCAGAGGCCAACCTTTGCGTCGGGCATACATCTGTAGCGTCATGGCTGTGCATGCACCAAGGGCACTATTGAGTAGTTCATAGGGATCTGGACCAAAATCATAACCACCTACCTGCTCCGGTTCGTCGGCCACATAACCATGAGGACCAGCCTGAATGTCTGTGGTGAACCGATCTTCATCCTTCAGCCGAACCACTACTTGTTGATCTGTGCGCAGCTTTTCGTCTTTCCGAAAAGGCACGTACCGCTGGACCCATGACGCGATCACCTGGCCGGCATAGAAGGCATCCTCTTTGGTTGTGAGCATATGATCTGCTCCGTCTAATGTGATAAAGCTTTTCGGATGACGAGCGAGATGATAGATGTTGGCAGCATTCTCGATCTCCACGACACTATCCTGGGGTGAGTGCATGACTAATAGCGCTTTCTTCAGTTTTTGGATGATCTCGACATGATCTTGATTCTTAAGATCATCTAAGAACTGCTTCTTGATAACGAATTGTCGACCATCTATCTCCACCCGAGCGCATCCATTGGCCTCTATTGTATCCAAGTCCTCCTTGAGCAAGTGAGTAACATGCTCAGGATACGACGGCGCACCGATGGTCACGATGGCATTGATACTTTCAATCCTGGCACCAGCAAATAATGATGCAGCACCTCCGAGCGAATGACCGATGATGATCGAGGGTGCTCTGTGATGTGTGGTCAGGTAGTCACTTGCGGCGATGATATCCTCAACATTGCTGGTGAAGTTAGTCTCCTCAAAAGACCCTTCGCTCTCTCCTAAACCAGTAAAATCAAAGCGTAATACCGCGACACCATTCAGTGTGAGAGCACGAGAAATATGACGAGCAGATTTAAGATTCTTATTACCTGTAAAGACATGTGCAAAGATGGCGTATGGGTAAGGCTTCTTAGATAAGGGGTAGTCGATCTTAGCGCTCAACTGAAATCCCATCTTGTTCTTAAAGGTGATCTTTTCTGTAGGCATCGCGACGAGGTTTTGCTTGTCATCCAATGTAAGAGATCCGACCCAAGAGGATAACAAGATTTACTCATTCCGCTCCCTCAGGACATTACGTTGAGGATTCTTCTAAACAATCGTCTCATCCACAAGGGGAATCTGTGCATCCGATGCTCGACATAGTAATAGAGATACGCATCTGTAATTCGTTGTTTGCCTTTTGAAGAAAGGACTAATTCAGGAAGGAGAGCGTACCACTTCTGATAGAAGGCGTATTTATCAGCGATATGCCTCACCTCGTTAAGGTAGACGTTAGAGCCGTCGACACCTCGGATCGCTACTGGAGAAGTGCTATTCCCATGTTGTAGGGTAGTGCGGAGAGCGAGTCTCCAGATCAGATCGGTGTCTTCTCCTGTAAGTAGGGTAGTATCGAACAGCTCTTGTTGCAAAAGAGCCTCGCGGCGTACGACCAGCCCAAGCAAACTGATCCTATTTTCTTGATGCGAGATCAAATAGTCGGCTACTTGCTCTGGTAACAGGTCTGTGGGAATCCCGGTGACATCCTGGTTTGTCATCCGCTCACCTGAGGACTCGGATATGATGTCATCATAATAGCCTTGAATGTTTTCAGCCCACGTCAGATGTGCGAATCTGTTTGGTAGGTAGTAGTCATCCGCGTCACAAAATGCAATCCACGGCTGTGTTGCTCGGAGGATACCCAGGTTACGCGATGCACTTCGACCCTTTTGAAGTCCATCTTGATGATGAAGCAGGAGTAGGCGATGGTCGTGAAAATTCGAGAGAACTTCTACACTGCGGTCGGTGCTCCCATCATCGATAAGAATGAGTTCTGTGATAGCTGAGATATCAAGACAGGACTGGATGGCCCTTGCAATATGGGTCTCCTCATTGTGAAAAGGCATGATCACGCTGATCATGAATGACTGAATGATATTTTACTCAGTATTCCTTCTGTTATCAAGAGCTGGGCAATCCCGTAGGTCAGCATTACTGTGAGTACTCCTTCGTCTATATCAGTGAACAAACCCACTGCTAAAGCTGCATCAGAAATCAAGAAGAATAGCGACCCAACTAACACCATCGAATACCCCGGTAAAGATCGATCTCGTGCCTGAGCAACAAAAACCATAGTTGCAATGGCTATAACATAGATGACTACTGGAATAAACAGCTCAGATATACTGGCGGATAGGAAGATGATCATGGCAACCGCGCTTCCGAAAAGTAGAAAGCCCGCAATGATTGCACTCGGCATATGCGGTTTCCAATCCTTCATAAACTCTGCAGCATAGATGATCTGCATCACAAGAAAAGAACCCAGGCCGAAGAGAAAATAATGATCTGAGAGGAGAAACACATCGCCAAGCCAAGCAAAGAACAGACTTACAAACAATAATAGAGGCAGTCCAGATCGGTGGGTATTTATAATGACATGTATCGCTAAAGCCGGCATTAGTAGGCTCTTTGAGTAAGGACGCCAAGGCGTATCAAGCCAGACCCCAATAAGATCAAAAATGAGAATGACGACGTAGAGAAGGATCACTACCCTTCGTAGAGAGGATGTTCTCGAAGATGCTCCCGCGGTAGGGGAGGTCAAAAGCTAATTGCTCTTTCCGTCGATTTCCTTCATACTCTCTTTCAGCTCTCCTTCGATATTCGCTTTGGCATTATTGAACTCGCGGATTCCCTTACCAAGGCCCTTCATAAGCTCAGGAAGCTTCTTACCGCCGAATAGAAGTAGGATGATCAGACCAATGGCTACTAATTCATACCCTCCTAAAAATCCAACAAGAAATAAATTCATCATGGCGGTGTGCTTTCTTTTACTTCGGCAAATTAAGCCTAAACACACCATAACTACAATCAGTGTAAGAGATTAATGGACGTAACGGATCTGTAGTGAATGAGCCTGGGATATTGCGTAAATCAGGCTTAAAGTATACCTTTGCGCTCCATTTTGAAATCCAGGGCACATGACGTCACTTAAGGAGTTTGTCATACCGTATCTGGGTATTAAGAATGGGGAACACCAGTTCCAGTTTTTACTTGACAAGGACTTCTTCTCACATTTCGAAATGTCGAAAATCGTTGAAGCCGATCTCCAGATTAGCGTTGTCTTCGATCGTCAAGATGGCATGGTGAATCTACATCTCAGGTGCACTGGTTCTTACCGTGGTGACTGTGACCGCTGCACGGCACCAATAGATATCCCGCTCTCCTTTGATGATTATGTCATCATCAAGTTGGCCACTCCACCGGAGCACGTGACCGATGAGGTTATTTACATGCCACCAGAGAGTAGTCATGTAGATATCTCAGACCCGATCTATCAGAGTGTGCACCTGCATATGCCTATCCAGCAGTTGAGAGATTGTGAGGGTGAGTCATACAGACACTGTGATCAAGATGTGTTAACTAAAATTGGAGGTATCGATACAATCACCGATGAAGATGAACAGCAGCAGTCAAGTATCTGGAGCGAGTTAGACAAGCTTAATTTTAACAAAGAATAAAGTTCGCCATGGCGCATCCTAAGAGTAGAATATCCAAGCAGCGCAAGCGCAAGAGAAGAACTCACAAAAAGGCCACCTTCCCTACGATAGCCGTATGTAAGAATACAGGTGAAGCACACCTGTACCACAGGGCCTACTGGCACGAGGGAAGTATGTATTATAAAGGTCAGGTGGTCATCCAGGCTGAGGAGGATCTGGACTAAGATCCAGCATCGATACGACTCAAGAGTTAGCTCCTTTGGCAATGTCACTGGGGCTTTTTTCTTTTGAGGTCTTGTGTAAGCTTCACCGATAGTATTATGAAAAAGATCTTAAACACATCCAAGGCTCCAGCACCCGTGGGACCATACAACCAGGCCATCCTGGCCGGTAGTACTGTGTATATCTCTGGTCAGATCGCGATTGATCCATCTTCTGGAGACCTGATAACTGATGACATCGGAAGGGAAACCGAACAAGTGATGGAAAACCTAAGGGCTATTCTGACCAATGCAGGATTGACTTTTGAAGATGTGGTAAAGTGTTCCGTCTTCGTGAAGAACATGCAGCACTACAATCAGATCAATACCGTGTATGCACGATACTTTAATGAGGATACTGCCCCTGCGCGAGAGTTAGTCGAGGTTAGCGCGCTGCCGAAATATGTCAATGTGGAGATATCTGCGATAGCCTTCAAAGCGAGTTAATGGAACAAAAACGTGTTCTTTCAGGGATCCAGCCAACTGGACAAATGCACCTTGGAAACTACTTCGGTGCAGTCAGAAATTATGTTGCATTACAGGAGAAGCATCGGTGCTTCTACAGTGTGGTGGATTATCACGCTATCACGATGCCGTACGATGTGGTGAAGTTGCGCCAGAATACCTGGGATCTTGTCTTCAGTCTTCTTGCTGTAGGTGTGGATCCAGAGAACCTGTTCATTCAGTCCATGGTCCCAGAACACACGGAACTGGGGTGGATATTTAACTGTTTTTGTTCAGTCGGCCGTCTAACCAACATGACTCAATACAAAGACAAGAGCATAAAGGCGGCTGAAACAACAAAAGAATCCTTCATCTCAGCAGGTCTCTTGGATTATCCTGTTCTTCAAGCGGCAGATATTTTAATTTATCGCGCGCACTATGTTCCTATAGGGAAGGATCAAACCCAACATTTGGAGTTGACTCGTGAGATCGCTCAGCGATTCAATCATCAGGTTAGAAAAGAGTATTTCGTCACTCCTGAGAGTATTTTTACCGAGTCAGCAAATATTCGCTCTACAGCAGACCCTGACAGGAAAATGAGCAAAAGTGCTGGAGAAAAGCACTTTATCGGCTTGTTCAGTGAAGAATCTCGGATCCGAAAACAAATCAAATCTGCGGTGACAGATACAGGTCACTCGGTGGAGGGCGAAATGAGTGCCGGAGTAGCTAATTTGTTTGAAATGCTGAAAGCATCAGAGCAAAACCCGGAAGCTTTAATTCAATTGACTGATGACTTCAATCAAGGAAAATTGAGGTATTCAGACCTCAAAACTACCGTGGCTGATGCTATTGTAGAGCTCGTCAGGCCTTTCCAAGAACGCAAGAAAGAGTTGCTGTCTGATAAGCGTGCGGTAAAAGACCAAATAAAAGCTTCATCCAGGAAGATCAGAGAAACAGCCCAAGAAACCATCCGTGAAGTCAAGGACCTTCTCGGCCTGCTCAATGTCAAGGGAGTATGATGTAGAGGGCCAATCCAACAAATACAGTAATCTGTACTACTTGTGATACCTGATGAAAGCGTGGATGCAGCATAATTGGTTTTAGGCTGGCAGATGCTAACGCGATTCCACCCATGATTATCGCAGCCTGAAGCATGAATATCATTCCGAGAATGAATAAGTCCAGACGATACGTTGTGGTCTGAGAATCAACAAACTGGGGTAGAAAAGCCATAAAAAATAGGAGCACCTTAGGATTAAGAGCGTTCATCACTATTCCTATCCAAATGGCTGAGGGGAACCGCTTTGATTCTTCGACTTTGCCGAGGGAGATGCCATTGGTTGACGTGCCAGCCATCCAAGCTAAATACAGCAAGTAACCTGCACCTGTGTACTTCATAATGTGCAGGGCAATGGACGAATTAGCGATCAGAGAGCCTATACCAAGGCATACTACTGAGGTATGCAGCAGGATACCAATGCACAAACCAATGACAATTCGTAAACCGTATGAGCTCCCTCGAGTAGCGCTTTGGACAAGAACAAACAGATTATCTGGACCAGGAGCCAATGTAAGTAGTGTGGAGGCACCGATGAACGACCAGATCATGGATCTCCCAGCTACAGATCGCCCAATTGCGGCCTTAATACGATGTCTTCGACTACTGCAGATGGACTCATTTGAATGGCGGCGCTAACGGCAATAGCGATATCAGTCGCTTGCATCAACCGTTCTTCTGGGAGCTCTACTCCCGCCCAGCTATCTGACCATGTGGCTCCAGGGATTATAGAGGTGACTTTGATACCAAGCGTTTTGAGTTCTTCGCGTAGGACTTTTGAAAATCCAAGAAGAGCAAACTTTGAGATGCTGTAGGAACCACCATTTGGTAATGCAATTAAGCTGGCTACACTACACATGTTGAAAATGTGTCCCGATTTTTGTTCGACCATTCGCGGTGCAATCAA
The DNA here is from genome assembly GCA_038523965.1 of Bacteroidota bacterium. GTDB lineage: Bacteria > Bacteroidota > Bacteroidia > Chitinophagales > Saprospiraceae > JAJRXG01. The sequence continues at coordinate 89,395 of JBCBIX010000001.1, read as the reverse complement.
TCTTGTGAGATGATAGGCACTGTATAAGTTGGTCTCTATCTGATGGGATAGGTTCTGTTCATCTTCTTCCAGTAGAAGTCCCGGTCTAAATACACCGGCATTGTTGATGAGCACATCAATTGTCTCCCATCGAGATAAAATCTCCTGACCAAAAGTTCTGACTTGATCCGATTTGCTTACATCACATCGATGGGTGTAGATCGTTTGCTCTGGGTAGCTTGCTTGGAGGGTAGATGCCATGTCATCGAGATTGGCTTGACTACGGGCACAGATTGCAAGATTGGCTCCTTGAGAAGCTAATGAATCTGCTATCGCTCGCCCCAAACCCTTGGTCCCACCGGTAATGATGACGTTCATATGGAAGTCTTTAGTCGGTACTAAAATTACCCTAATTTCGCAGCTCAGCCGGGACCAGAAGATGAAGGTGACATGCAGTTGATCAAGGATTTTGGACGATTTATATCCTGGCTTCCTGAAATCTTTTCGAAGCCGGAGAACTGGACGATGTACTATAAGGAGACGATCCGTCAGATGTATGACATCGGTATCGGCTCTCTCTCCATAGTAGTTATCATCAGTGGTTTCATTGGGGCTGTGACGGCTATCCAGTTTAGTTATCAACTGGAGGGTACTATGATTCCTCCTTACTACATCGGTTATATCGTCAGAGATATCATGCTTATCGAGATGGCAGTAACGCTAACCTGCATTGTATTAGCTGGTAAGGTTGGTTCGACTATGGCAGCTGAAATCGGAGGAATGAGGCAGAAAGAGCATATCGACGCTATGGAGATCATGGGCGTGAATACATCAGCTTATTTAATCATGCCTAAACTTCTGGCCTCGGTCATCATCATCCCTATCCTGGTGACAGTTGCAGCGATCGTAGGTATTGGAGGAGGATATTTCGCAGCGGTGGTTGTCGCAGGTTACTCCGATGCTGAGTTTGTACGTGGTCTGCGTTCCTTCTTTGTGCCATTCAATGTGACGATCATGTACATCAAGGCAGTGGTCTTCAGTTTCATCATCACAGCTGTCGCCTGCTATCAGGGGTATTTTGTAAAAGGAGGTAGTATCGAACTTGGAGAAGCGAGTACCAGAGCTGTAGTGTATGGGTCCATTTTGATATTGGTTGCTGATCTGCTCGTTGCCTTAGCCCTGATGAGTTAATTATGATTCGTGCGCAAGACATTGATAAATCCTTTGGCTCTCAGGAGGTACTTCGGAACATCAGCTTTGATTTTGAAGATGGCAAGACCAATCTAATTATCGGAAAGAGTGGGGCGGGGAAGACTGTTTTTTTGAAGATTTTGGTTGGCCTGCTTCAACCAACTGCCGGAGCGATATGGTATGGTGACACGAATGTCTGCTGTATCTCAAAGGACGAGTTGAGGGAGTTAAGAATGAAGATTGGAATGCTCTTCCAAGGGAATGCGTTGTTTGACTCAATGACAATCGAAGAGAACATCCGATTTCCTCTCGACATGTTCACAAATAAGACCGCCGGAGAAAAGCTTAATCAGGTCAACTACTGTCTCGAACGAGTAAGTCTCGAAGGGATTAATAACAAGTATCCCTCTGAGATCAGCGGGGGGATGCAGAAAAGGGTCGGTATCGCCAGAGCTATCGTACTGAATCCTCAGTATTTATTTTGCGATGAGCCTAACTCTGGTTTGGACCCTAAGACGGCGATAACTATCGATGAACTGATTAGCGGTATTACCAAAGACAACAACATCACGACTGTCATTAATACCCATGACATGAATTCGGTGATGGAGATCGGGGACAACATCTGTTTATTGGCCGATGGAAAACTGGCTTGGAGAGGCACCAAGGATCAAGTATTTACCAGTCAGAATGAGACATTACTCGATTTCATCTTTGCATCTCCATTTTTACAACGACTTCGTCAGCAAGCCCTGTCTGTATAGGGCATAAAAAAAGGGTCGAATAAATCCGACCCTTATAATAGACCAACCAACCCAAGTTTAAAATCTTTATCTCACCATGACACGAGGTCATTGTAATCTGTAGCTTGTTTTTGCAATTGGAGATAACCTTGTTCGAACCCAACACTTCCATTTGACCAAATAGATTTACCCGATGGAAGTAATAGAAGATATCCATCAGCCTCCGTCATGCTGAGCTTCGTAACACACTTCATAACCCACTGAGAGTCAATCCTTTTCCCGAAAACTTGAAGATTCTTATCGTCGCGATCGGCGAGATTATAATATCCTCTGACGTAAGGCCCGAAGTGGAACAATTTGAATTTGATGCGTTCTTGTTCTTGTCCTAAGATTCGTACTCCCGCGAGGGTGATAATAGAATCAAAAGCGACTTCCTTCTGTGTAAACGAAGGATCTGCAGTGTCAACCTGACTAAGGACAAGGTTTAATTGTTCTGGAGTCCAATCTTTCAATTTCTCTTTTGTCTCGCATCCGAGACAAATCAGAATACACATCAGTATACATGTGATATGCTTCTTCATAACGCTAATATATGATGATTATTTATATATATAACTTTTGCTAATATATTTTTTAGCCGTGCTTTCTTATCAGCGTTTTGGGTCTTAGGTGGCTCCTCAAAAAGCTACTATCTGGGTAACCAAAGGAAGTACAGAATTCGCATTGGAACTGAGGGTGGCAAGGTTTAGTTGATGTCATAGTCATGCTGCATTGTAACTGTAAAGCTTGAGTTTATGTCTTGGAGAATTTTCTGTTCGTGCCTTATAGTGGCCTTGGTTTTTACTTCCGCGAGGGCCCAGACTACGCTGAGTCTATCTCTATCTGAGGATAGTGGCGATCAATTCTGCCTGGATCTATCAGCGATGTATTTGGGGGATGAAGAAAAACACCTTGGGAGTCAGAACTATCGACTTTTTTACGATTCGCAGCTCATGCAGCTCGATCCTGACGCTTCTATCTCCTATCTGCCAGGTGACGACTACACGTTTCGGATTGTTCAGAACCGAGGAGGGGTAGATGGATCGGAGGTAGGCATCTTGCCCTTTGATTCTCATCTGGGTTTCATTAATGCTTCTGTAATTCACAATTCTGCTCCTGCTGATGGCTTCCGGCTTGGGACAGGTAAGATTCCCGTACGACTGATCCGACTTTGTTTTGAGTTGAATGCCTCAGAGCCGGGTTCAGTGGTGATCGCAAGGCGAGGTCTAACAGATGGTTATGGAAGAGCATTTACCGAGCTGGCCGCGGGAGATAAAGATGGAACGACACAATCGATCATAATAGAAGAATACAGCGACTTCTCTCCTCGGTAACTGTATCTCCTTCTGGCATAGTTGTTGACATATGGTAGTCATTCGTAATGTGTTAATCCAACGAGATGATTGCTTCCTTAACCAGAGTGTTGACTCTACTTATACTATGCTCGGGACTTCTATGCGCCCAAGAGTCAATCGATCTTACCCTATTACCGAAAGGATCGGCCACAATGAAGTCATGCTACACTATCGCAGTTAAGCCAGCAGATCATCATCGCGATATACTTCTTGCAGGACAGAACTATCGGATATTCTATGATGCTGGACAGGTGAGTTTTGACGAAGCCTCAGTCGAACATCACTTTGACCCTCGAGCATATAGTCGTGTGTATATTGACGACAGTCAGACGGGTGATATCGGCTTCGTGTCGATATCTATTGATGGAAGGCAGTTGACTGATAATACGATCGAATTGCCCGGAGCAGCAGGATGGACAGAGCTAATTGACCTATGCTTTGACAAGGTTGATGATCGGCCGATATCCTTAACCTGGGCGAGACGCTCTAAGACATCACAATTCGCATCTGCAGAGGTGGCCATGTCTGAGTGGAAAAATGCTTCTCGACAGCAAGCACTGTTGATTAACGAGATCAATGATATCGGTGCGGAAGAAACTGCGAATACAGCCGAGCTGGAGGTCTTTCCCAATCCGTTTGTTGCTACTATTCAGGTTTCACTTGATCAATTCCGTGAGGCGGACCGGGTAGTGATATCGGATGCAATCGGCAGAAGAATCATAGAACAGCGCATAAAAGGTGAATCGAGCACGATCCTGGACATGTCCTCTTATTTTGACGGCATCTTTACACTGTCTATTTATGACGTGGATCAACGACCGATAGCTACTCAACAGATAATCAAAGTTGGCGCCGAATAAATCTACCCCTATCGTTTACTGGAGTATTTACTCCGCGGAGACATGTTTCGTGTCACTTACTTAGCAGTAAGTGTTAAAATTCTTCCTAAATCTTCCTTCACGAGTGACCCTGGGCTACTTTCGACGTACCCCAATTAAATCCTAATTGAGAACGATTAGAATCTGACGGTTATCCCTTGGCCGTCTTTTCATTAATCGTCCACAATAGGTGGACCATGTATTTGGTCTTATGAAACTGTGTTGTAATCTCCTAATCGCTATGTGCATAGTGGTCTTTACCACTGTTAGTGCACTATCTACTCATGTGATTGACGTTCGTCTCAGTCACAATACCCTCATCCAAGAGAAAAATACTCTTTACGTCAATGTCGAAATCAAGGCAGAACATGCGATGACTCTCGCGGGTCAGAACTATCGTATCTACTATCCGTCTGACGCACTTGAGCTACAACAAGAAGGAAGTAGGGCCCAATTATCTCGAGATCAATATTCTGCACTTCAATTCGCCAATGTGAGAGAGCATCTCACTACGCAGCCTGGACGTCTCGAATATGAGCAAGACATGGGTTTTGCGAGCTTTTATGTCGAATTACTTAATCCATCATTGGAAGGACAACGAATTCAGGCTGAAGAGTGGGTGAAAGTGGCACGTCTCGAGTTCAAGGTAAAAAGTGATGTCCAGGACCTGAGTATGGTCTGGGGTCGTATGGGACTAACAGAACAGTATGCCACGGCATTTGTAGAAGTGGCCGAGTGGATAGCTCCTCACCGTACGGCGAATGTGGATATTGATGAGTATATCGATTATAACTACAGTCACATCGAGGATCTACCAGAAGTCACTGTAGCTGTAGGCCCAAACCCATCCAGTGATGTGATGGCTGTACAATTGGATCAGGTAACTTCCAGAGATCTCTCTTTGCAGATCGTAGATACACAGGGTAGAATATGGGCCAATGAGACCTTAGCGGCCAATACAAATTCAAAAACCCTGGATATCTCTGATCTCGCCTCTTCCAGTTATCTGTTAGTTGTGAGAGATGACTCCACATCACGTACGATCGCCAAAGAGCGTGTGATGATTGCACGATAATTCTACTCAGACACATATTGTAGAGTAAGTAATGTGTAATTGGTTAAAAGACGGCCAATTAGATATTATGAAATAAAATAATATGTTACTTTAGCCTCATAATGAGGCGAAGTTGGATCCTTTGTCTCGTGAACATACGATGATGAAAACGATACAACTCTTAGCAGGAGTGCTGTGTATATGCTTGGCGACAGTCGGTTATTCGCAGCGGACCTACGATATCAGATTCGCCGTAGATGAAGTGGATTGTGTGAATCGCACCGTCTGTGTGCTCACCCAACTCCGTTCTCCCGACGGATTTCCTTGGAATTTAGCAGGTCAAAACTATCGTATCTTCTACGATGGCTCTAAGGCTGATTATATCACCGGATCTGGCGAAAGTATGCTTCCGGTTTCTCAGTACTCTCAGTTTCCAGATAGTTTTCAAGACATCCAAAATCAGGATGCTTCTCAGCTGAGCACGATCTTGCCCTTCGCCGAGTCGCTCTCTTTCTTGAACTATAGCATTGACTTGATGAACCTGTCTACGGGGGGAATTAATATCCCAGGTAATGGAGAATGGGTGTCTACTACGAAGTTGTGTTTCGAGGTAACGCAAGAAGTCATTGATGATCCATCCGAATGTCTAAATATCGTCTGGGCTCGTATGGGACTTACAGATATATATGCTACTGCCTTTGTCGAAATCGCAGAGTGGGTATCAGCCAATACTACAACGGAGGCATTTGCAAATGTCTACGATGATCTCGGGCCTGAAGATGGAAATGAGGCCTGCATCACTGCGGCCTGCGATGGTGCTGACTCAGAGACTTCTATGACGGCCTGTAGCGACGGTATTGACAACGATTTGGATGGTCTGGTGGACTGCGATGACCCAAGCTGCGAGGTAGTCGAGCCATGCTTTGTGGATAGAAAAGAATTCACACTCGACCTAAAGTTGGGTGATGGAGGTATCGACTGTGTCACTGGCAATGTGTGCTACGATATCGAGTTACTTGCTTCTGGAGATGCATTCGTTCTGGGCACCCAAGAATATCGGTTGTATTACAGCAGTGCTCGAGGTAGTTTCCTTAGTGCCCAAAGCTTACTTGGCTCGGAATTCCAGGCAGTATCACTGCAGGGGGGTACTCCGCGGGAGAACGTTGATGCCACAGGCACAGGATCTCTTCCCTATGAGAGTGACCTCGGCTTTATTGATTTTGTCATTCAGCTCAATAACTCAGCCGAGGGAAGCAATATCATGATCAATCCTGGAGAGTTAACACCGATCGCTCAGATCTGCTTTACCATGAACCAGTCTACGATCAATGACGATGCGCTTTGCTTTGAGGCTACCTGGGCTCGCGCAGGAGTGACTGATGCTTACGGTGATGATTTTGTTGAAATCAATGAGTGGGTGGATGCCAGTACCAGTGTAATAGCAGAAGGAACCGAGTACGAAGACTTAAGTCCTGATGACGGTGATTCTGCTTGCTTCAATACGACCTGTGGGTCTGGTGAAACTTCGGAGATCGATTGTTCTGACAATCAGGACAACGATAATGATGGTCTAATCGACTGCCAAGATCCAGGTTGTAGCGCCACTGTATTCTGTATGCAAAGCTGCGATGCACTCGCTCCGACCTTAGGAAGAAACTAATAGAAAGACTATACCTCAATCATACCATCAAGAAGAAAACGACCCATATGAAAGCCTCACAGACCTTACGATGTCAGAGACTATGGCTTACTATGCTGGCCATCATCATCTGGGTTGGACAGGGTAAATCACAGCGGTGTGATTTTCTAACGTCCGCACCTGTCGTATTCACCAGTACCGGTGGCAACATCACTGACAACTACACAACCCGATATCTACTGACAAATTTGGATGGTAGGATTATCACCATTGTCTCCGAACCAACTTTTAGCATCACTGATGAAGGGATGTATGCGGTCTACTCGCTGAATTTCAGAAATGATACCGCTGTAGATAATCTCACTGAAGGCCAGCTTATCGCTGATTTGCAGGGTAATTGTTTTGATCTAAGTGCTCCAATAGTCTTTACCGTCTGTGATGATATTGAGAAATGTGAGCAATGCCTGGGTCAGACAGCTTCTGTAGACCTTGGCTTATCAGATCCTTCGCCCAATCAGACAAGACAATTCCTACTGTTGTCTACCTCTGGCTCCATCTTAGCCATAGCAGACAGCCCTGATTTTCCCGACTTAGAGGAAGGTCTTTATAGTGTAGTAGCCGCTACATATACTACGGGTGGACCGATTGATGGCATTGAGGTTGGACGAAACATTATTAATGTCAGCGGTGCTGACGTGACCATTAGTGCTGCGATAATCTTCGGACTCTGTCAGCAACTCAACCCTGATATTGTCTTTAGTCTTAACGATTGTAATATCACTCAACAAGCGGTACTTGCTGTCTCTCAGGCCTTTGATAGTTATCGATGGAGTACAGGAGAAACCTCCAGATTTATCCGAGTACCTGCCACTACGGCCGCTACTTATAGGGTAACAGTCATGTTAGCAGATGGCTGCATTGGTATTGTCGATCAACGTGTAGGTGGAGATGAAGTAAGTGTATTAGGAGATTACGTATGGGAAGATTCCAATTTCAATGGTCGTCAGGATCGGAACGAATCAGGAATCAACGGAGTCACTGTAAATCTCTACACAGATTTCAACAGAGATGGCCTTCCAGACATTGCATCTCGCCCGAGCTGTACAACTGTCACGGGTAATAATCCAGATACCGGTGAACCAGGCTTCTATACTTTTAATGTTTATCAAGCCTTTTATCTCATCGAGTTCATTGCTCCGCAAGGATTTGATGCGACGGAGCAGAATCAAGGGGATGACCAAGGAGATAGTGATATCCGTGCAAATGGATTCACCAATACAATAACGATCGGACGTGGCCAGATCAATAATTCGATCGATGCCGGATTCATAACTTCCACAGGAGTTGGCGGATCAATATGGGAGGATGAAGATGCTGATGGGAGACGCGACTTAAGTGAAATAGGATTAGATGGGGTTACCATCAATATTTACGATGGGTCTGGTAATCTGGTAGCAACAGAAATCACTGACGCTGATCCAGACGGAGAAGCTAATGGGCTCTACTGCTTTGAGGAGTTGCCTGTCCAGCCCTATTACGTCGAAATTGTTTTACCAGATGGGAGCGTGGTCTCGGACCCGAACATTGGTAGTAATGATCTACTGGATAGTGAATTTACCGGAGCGAATGGTCCAAGTACAACAGACCTCATTGTCACACAACCAGGGGTGAAAACAGAAGGGATTGATGGGGGCATCTATTTCGGAGGTACGGTCTGCGGACTTGTCTGGCGCGATGCGATCATGAGTGACATTATTGGAGTCTTTGAGCCGGGTGTAGATACTATAGTCCCTAATTCTGAGGTCTATCTCTTGGATGTCGAGAGCGGAGACACAGTTTTGACAGCAGTCACAGGTGATGACGGTCGGTACTGTCTCAATGCTGTTCCTGTGGGATCCTATCGTCTCGGATTTGGAGCAACACCTGCAGCATCAAGTTTTGTACCTCAAGGGGAGGGAGACGATCCACTGTTAGACAGTGATGTAAATACCTCGAGTAATACGACAGAGGTGATTTTTGTCGGTAGCAGGGATACTATACTCGGGATCAATGCTGGTCTGCGAATGGGTGTGGTACCAGTTACGTTGACAGATTTCTCGGGCTTCTGGGATCAAAAATTTGATGTGAATCGCCTCGAGTGGAGTACCGCCTCAGAGATAAATAACGATCGATTTGTCGTCGAGAGGCTCACAGGTAGTGGACAGGTATTTGAAGTGATAGGTGAGGTTTCAGGTGCCGGTAATTCATCGGAGGTGGTCTACTATGAGTACCAAGACAATAACATCAAAGAGAGCGGTACATATTACTATCGCCTCAGACAGATCGACTATGATGGTGGTCACGAGTACAGTCCGATCATTGCCATAAATGTCTATCGGAACAAGACCGCAGTACCATCCACCAGGACCATCGAAGCAGGAGAGGTCCTGATATTTCCCAATCCTGTACAAGATGAGTTCCAAATATTGCTGGAGACTACTATAGAACAAACGGTGCAAGTACTACTTACGGATCTGAGGGGGCGCCTTGTCCGAGAGTGGTCCCCTACGGAGATTCAGCCAGGGGCTAATGTGTTAAGTTACCAGGTGCCTGATATCCTGACAGGAACTTACCTGCTGACGATCAGCGATGGAGTGAGCACGAAGAATCAGAAGATCCACATCTCATCTAACTGACGTTAGCAGTACTCGTCAAATGCTGCCTTAAGGTTAGTAGCAATCATGTCGGCGGATCTTCCCTCGATATGATGACGTTCGAGCATATGAACCAGCTTACCATCTTTGAATAGACCGATTGCCGGAGACGAAGGAGGATATGGGAGAAGAAACTCACGAGCCTTATCCGTTGCGCTACGATCTACACCAGCGAACACTGTATAAAGGTGATCTGGCTTCTTATCATTCTGGATAGCGAGCTTGGCTCCAGGGCGTGCGTTAGCGGCGGCACATCCACAGACGCTGTTAACCACTAACAAAGTAGTGCCCTCATTCGAGCTAAGTTTTTGCTCGACTTCCGATTCGTTTTGGAGACCTTCAAAACCAAAGTCTGTAAGATCTTTGGCCATAGGAATGGTTAGTTCTACTGGGTACATATTCTTATCAAAAAAATTGTTCTTAAAATCTTGTTATCGTCGTGGCAGCCGTTATAGTCTTGCAGTTGTATCAGAAATACAAACTTACAGTCAAAAGAGTTCTCTACTCACACCTACTTACCATATGAGATATTTACTACCACTCTTCTTTCTTTCCTTCACTTCTGTTACCCTATTGGGCCAATATGATGGTGGAGAGGAGGCCATCTTTCAGACATTTCGACATACGCGTATCATCAATTCTCACAGCGTCGAAACACTACAAGCGCGAAAGTTGGACTTCCGGGTCGTCCATCGGTTTGGTGATTTTCTTGGTGATAATGGAGGTTGGCCGACCTTCTACGGTCTTGAAACTGCAGCAGATGTATCAATAGGGTTAGAGTATGGTATCACTGACAATGTCATGGTCGGTCTCAATCGTACTGCCGGAGCAGGTCCTCTCAAGCAAAATCTCAATGGACTCGTCAAGATCAGATTGATGAATCAAGTCCGAAATGGAAATCTTCCCTTGAGTCTAACCGTAATCGGAATGCTGAGCCACTCAACGATGCAAAAGAGTACCAATGAAACCCAGCTAAATTTCTTTGAAAAAGGATCACATCGCCAGACGTCTCATCTCGGACTGCATCTGGCTCGAAAGTTCTCGGATCGTCTATCGACGCAGTTCAATGCGCAGTGGACATTTAGGAATGTCGTCCTCTCTGGTGATCAGAATGACTTAGTGTCACTGGGTGGCGGCTTACGATATCAGATGACAAAAAGTATTGGCTTGTTACTGGATGCTACGTTTCCGGTACTCTCTGATCTTCGAACTTCTGAGAATGATTTCTATCCTGCTCTGGGGATAGGATTTGAGTTCGATACAAGCGGAGGCCATGTGTTCCAAGTCAATTTCACCAATGCCACAGGTATTGCTCCCACGGACTATATTCCGTATACGCAGACCGATTGGGCAGAAGGAGAATTCCGACTGGGCTTTACGATTTCCAGACTCTTCAATCTCTAAGATCATGGTGAAGTATCTCATCGGCCTTCTTATCGCCATAGTCCTTATGGCATTCGTACCATCGAAGAATAGGCCAAAACCTATAAAGCCTGACTCCTTAGTGCTGGAGGTATTAGAAGAATTGGGTGTTGATCAATCCGCCAAAAAGCCCAAAAACATCACAAATGCAAACGCTCGTATAGGTGAGGATTTAGTTAACAGAGGTTTCTCTAAAAGAGACAACCTCAAGAAGGCAAAGCGTCAGAGTAAGCATTTTGTCTGTACCTCATGCCATAACGTAAAGCGCGAGGATCCCGACTTGCTTTCTTTCGACCCCCAGGCGAGATTAGACTATGTCACAGAGAAGGGGTTACCCTTCCTACAGGCCACGACGCTATACGGTGCGATTAACCGGGAACATTGGTACAACGGAGACTATGAAAAAAAATATGGCGACTTGGTAAAACCTGCTCGTAATGATATTAGAGAAGCGGTACAACTCTGTGCTGTTGAGTGTGCTCAGGGGCGACGAGTGAAAGACTGGGAGTTAGAGTCAATCATGGCTTATTTATGGGAGATCGGACTTCAGATCAAGGACCTGGATCTAAGTGAGAAGGAGGTGGACATCATCAACGATGCAATACTAAATAGCACTAATCAGGCCACTGCTGCTGCACTTATTACAACCAAATACTCCAAGGAGTCACCAGCAACATTTCTTTTGCCCCCAGATGATAGGAGCGCCGGATCCGGGTTAGAAGGGGATCCGAAGAATGGTCGACTTATCTATGAGGGCAGCTGTCTACACTGTCACTACCAGAAGAGATATACCTTCTTTCCATTAGATAGAGGTAAGATGTCGTTCACTCATCTTAGTCGCAAGATTCCTACCTATAGCAGGCAGTCTCTTTACCAGGTGGTTAGGTGGGGCACATTTTCCAAGTTTGGTAAGCAGTCATACATGCCTCGATATACGGAAGAGAAAATGTCTGTCCAGCAGCTGGCCGACCTACGTGCATACATAGATGAGCAGGCAGAGACATTGTAGCTTTTACTTATACCAACTCGCATACTTAAGATATGCCGCAGCTGTTCGAGTGATGTGCCAAGATTTCGCTGTTTCATCTAATGGCTTGATCCATTTGGCTGGGACACCAGCATATACGTACCCCGACTCCAGATGAGCGCCCTCGAGTACTACCGCCCCAGCGCCGATCACAACATTGGATTCCACAACAGCATGGTCCATGATTACTGCCTTCATACCTACTAAGACTTGATCATGGATCGTACAGCCATGGATTACCGCCCCATGCCCGATGGAGACTTCGTCTCCGATGATGGTGTCAGATTTCTGGTAGGTGCCGTGTATGACCACTCCATCTTGGATATTGGTTTTGTTACCAACTCTGATGCTACATACATCTCCTCTCAGTATCGCACCGAACCAGACGGTACAGTCGTCTCCCAATGTTACCTGTCCGACCAAAGTTGACGTTGGCGCAAACCAACAACCCTCTCCGTATGCTGGAGATACACCGTGTACAGAGAGTAGGGTAGCCATTCTTATATGGCGATGATAGGGGAAACCTTGTAACCCTCTTCCTTGAGGAGGTTAATGACGCCATATGGACCACCGAGATGTCCAGCTCCCACAGCAAAGAAGGTGGTCTGCTCTGTCATCATGGTTTTCATCTGCGGGATCCAATTCTTATTTCGTTTGACTAATAAGATATCCTCGAAATCTGCGACACTCTCGTCCTCCTGCATCATGCGATAGAGCGCTGTGATGTCTTGATCCTTATAAGATTGAATGAGAGCTTTGAATGTATCATCCTCCGTGTCAGCTGCATTGATAGCCTCCAACAGCATCTGTGCCTGAACACGATAGGGGATCTCATCGAATAAACCAATTTGGAAATCAACAGTCTCTAACCCACCAGTGGATTTGCCACTACTGGTCGCCATCGCTGCGAATTCCATCTCATACGACTTGACCGCCCCTGTGTTGAGATCATCAGGGTCAAAATCCCCAGATGCAAATACGGATAAAAACATTGGCTTAATTCTCTCTAAAAAGAATACTGGTAAGCCCATATCAGAAAAGTGAGCTTCTACACTCTTGTACTCTTCATCCGAAAGCAGATCCTGTAGCGATGTGTCTCCCTTCATATATGCTTTTTGCATGATGGGCATAAGTTTCATCGGATCACTGAGCTCGGCCATATCAATCTCAAAGACCATTCTTTCGGACTTATCAATAGCTGAGAGTGTCCCTTCAGGAAGGAAGTAGTCTTCACTATTAATCATGTGGATGGTGCCGAATAAGAAGGAGTTCGTCGTAAGATCATTACCCGAGATTTCCCATAGCAACGCGTTGGATAGGTCGTCTTGAGGGGAGGTAACATCGGTGCCATCGGCAGTTATGCTTTTGTTACTCTGACAACTGTAGAGTAGTAGAGTAATAAGACTAAAGAAGAGGGTGATAGTCCTTGACATGGAGGCCTTTTGATTCTATTAATTGAGTTAAGTAACGTTGATCTGAACAAGAAAGTTACGATCGCTGTCGGATCGCTTCATAAAGTGCGATACCGCTGGCTACTGAGACATTTAGACTGTCTGTGGAACCTGATTGTGGTATGAGTGCAAGCTCATCGCAGCTGTCAGACACGCTTCTATGCAAACCATCCCCTTCGCTGCCCAGGACAATGCATAGCGGCTCAGTAAGAGTGAGCTTAGCCAAATAAGTTGTAGCGCTAAGTGAGGTCCCGATCACCTTGACTCCAAAACTTTGAAGAAGTAGTATAGTATCTACCGTGTTCTTCTCTCGGCAGACGATCAACTTGGTAATCGCCCCGGCAGAGGCCTTGAGCGTGTCTTCGTTGACCATTCCTGAGTTTTTTCCACTAAGAATAAGCGCATGTCCCCCAAGTGCTTCGGTACTCCTGGCGACGGCCCCGATATTGCGAACATCTGTGACATTGTCCAGCAGCACTAATAGTGGTATCTCACCAGCCTCAAAGATGTGCGGGACGACCATGTCGATGGATACATAATCGATGATCGATCCTATTGCTACAACTCCTTGGTGAGCACGATTCCTACATAGCTTATCCAGCTTAATTGGTGGAACCTTTTTGAGCGGGATACCATGATCTTTACAGTGATTTCGGATGAGTTTTTCGAATTCTCCAGTGAGGTTGTCTCGTAGAAAAATTCGCTCCAGACGTTTACTACCTTCTATTGCTTCCAGAACTGGATTGCGACCGTATATAATATTTGAATGGTGTACTGGTGAAGACATAGCCTGCAAGATTTGTGGGTCCTGCGAGGATAAGGATAACCACAACATTGCACAATTCGCGATCTAACTTGTACTTAGCTTTGTTTCACCTTCAATCGCCTAACCTGACTCCCTTGATGATTCGGATATATCCCTTTCTTATTTTTTGTTTCTGTTGCCTTGTAGGCACACTCGAAGGTCAACACAATACATCAGAAGAAGCGCCATCTGCACTTGAGCAAGTGATAGCCTTTTTGCATGATAATGGTCTAAACATAGCCATTGAAGAAATCCAAGTCACGAGTTTTCACAGTTCTGAACACAACGGAGTTACCCACATCTATTTTACTCAACTTCATGAAGGACTACCGATAGAAGGTACTGAGTCAAATGTGGCTATTGCTCCACATGCGAACTACGGACACATTGAGAACCTACTTCCAGACTTTGAACAACGCGTTAGCATAAGCTCTTTCGCTGATCCAAGACAAGTAGTACAGAGAGTGGCACAGCAGCTTGACCTTCCTTTTTACAAATCCTCAGGAAAGCTGCATAAAACTACCCAAGGGACCTTTCAAATATCTGATTTGCCTTACGCTCGCGAAGCAGTTGAGCTCACACCCATGTGGGTCCAACGTAACAACACGATTTATGAAAAAGGTTGGTTGACGTTCATCAACAGTGCAGTGAATGCTGATATGCATCATATCATATCCAATGGTGATGGCCAGATTCTCAAAAAGCATAATCTGACGATATCCTGTGGATTTGATCATGACCACAATTATGCAGAAGCTTTGCTCGGAGGTGCTCAGATCAAGCCAGGCACTCCAATAACCCCTACTATCTTAAAGAACGTAGACGGAAGCGGTTATCGAGTGTTTGCGGCTCCAGTCGAATCACCGATTCACGGTGGTAGAACCTTGGTAACAGAGCCGTCAGACCCGATAGCCAGTCCACATGGTTGGCACGATACAAACAATCTAAGCGGACCAGAATTCACCATCACACGAGGCAATAATGTGCATGCATATCAGGATATCGAGAATGATGATGAGTCAGATGGAGATGAACCAGATGGGGGATCAGCCCTGCTATTTGATTTGGATTGGAGTGTGGATAGCTCCTTAGAAAGCAATCTGGACGCGACCGTAACCAATCTATTTTACTGGAACAACTTGATTCACGACTGGTCTTACCGCCTGGGTTTCAATGAAGCCGCTGGAAATTTCCAGGAGAACAATTACGGACGAGGTGGACGACCTCAGGACAAGGTCAATGCCCAAGCCCTTGATGGTGGTGATGTGGGCAACGCTAACTTCAGCGGACCACGGGATGGTTCTGAAGGTCGCATGCAGATGTATCGCTGGGTCGTTGGTAATAATGTCGAGATTATTTCTCCAGCAGCATTGGCTGGCGAGTACGCTACTGGCAATGCTTCATTTGGGCCAACTACATTCGATGATGTTGTAGGGACCATTGCCATAGTCGATGACGGAATCGGTGAATCGACGGATGCTTGCGACCCCATTCAAAACGGCGCCTTGATCAATGGATCAATAGCACTTATTGATAGAGGTACATGTGACTTTAGTTTTAAAGTGTTTGCGGCACAGGAGGCCGGTGCATTAGCTGCTGTCGTGTGCAATAATCAGGACGATGCCCCTCTTGTCAATATGGCTGCTGGACAGAATGCAGCTCTGGTAACGATTCCGAGTGTATTTCTGTCAAAAGAGGACTGCTCTGTAATTCGCGAAGCTATAGTTCCGCCGACAACTGTAACCCTTCGCATCCAGAGTGCTACAGAACTCGCATCGAGCTTGGATAATGGTATTGTAGCGCATGAATATGGACATGGTATCTCCCTACGATTGGCAGGTGGTGCTAACACCAGCGGATGTTTGTCTAACGATGAACAAGTTGGCGAAGGCTGGAGTGACTTCATCGGCTTAGTACTGACTCATGAGCCTGACGCTAATCCGCGCTCTCCCAGAGGTATAGGGACTTACGTGTTGGGACAGCACCCATCGGGGTCTGGCATACGGAGATATCGTTATAGTACGGATATGGCTATCAATCCGCAGACACACAGCCATATACGCGCTTCCTCGCGTCCTCATCCAGTTGGAGAAGTCTGGGCCAGCGCTCTATGGGACATGTATTGGGAATTCATAGATATCTATGGTTATGACCCCACATGGACGGACTTCGAATCAGGTAACTTCCGCGCCCTGCAGCTCGTCTTTGATGGTCTCAAATTACAGGGCTGTGACGCAGGTATTCTGGAGGCTCGAGATGGTATTCTTGCTGCAGACCAGCTTAATTATTTTGGAGAGCACCAATGTCTCATCTGGGATGTTTTTGCCCGTCGTGGAATGGGCGAAGATGCAAGCCAAGGAAATGCCGATTCTCGGTACGATAACACTGACGGATTTCAAGTACCACTATCCTGTACGGGTAGACTCCACATCAATAGGAAGAGTACGCCGATCATTGATGTAGGGGACGAAATCGAAGTGAGCATTCGGGTTCAAAATTTTGGTGAAGACTTAACGGATGTCACTGTTAATGATCTTATTCCGGATGGGCTCGATGTGATTGTCGGAGATGCCGATCCATTCAAACTACAGGGTAATGATCAGGTCGTCTTTGAACTGGGGGATATCCCAAATGGTCAAAGTAGATTCGTCAGCTATCGATTAAGTACCGAAAGAGTTCGAGCTCCCGAAAGCGTCGTATTCGATAATTTCGAAGGACGTCTTCAGTTCGACAGGGAATCTAATGATTTTATCAAAGACTGGAACTTAACCACTGCTCAAAGCAACGGTGGAGATTTTTCGATTGCGGTTGCTGGAGATTCATTATTCGGTAGTAGCGCGATCACATATAATGAACCGATCCAAATCACAGATGACAACAAGCTGTTGAAATTTGACCAATTGCTGGAAAGTGAACTTGGATTTGATGGAGGCATTGTCGAGATATCTATTGACCGTGGATTAAGCTGGGATACCTTGGCTGCTGATGCGTTCTTAGTGAATCCTTACAATGAGGTCGTCACATTTGATACCAGATATCGGAACACTGTCCAGGCTTTTTCGGGTGACAGGCCGGAGTGGATGGGTACCATCGTTGATCTCTCGACTTATCGAGGAGAGGAGATCCTAATACGATTGAGGTATATCGCGCAGACTGCGTTTGCTCCTTTTAAGACAGCAGGTTGGTTCGTGGACAATTTTGAAGTTTATGATCGTCTTGAACTTGTAGGAACTGCGTCATTGTTCTCCGCAGAACGGGAATTAGCAACTGCGTCATCCTCTACTTATGTGAATTCAGATGCTCGTACCACACCAGTAGTTGAAATCGATTTTGAAGAAGAGAATTACTTTCTATCTCCAAACCCAGTCGTCTCTATACTCACCCTTGGTGTCAGGTCCTCTGATCGAGAAGAAGTATTGCTGGAGGTAGTCTCTATGGACGGTGTTGTGCACTACTCAGATCGGGTAACCTTCAGCTCAGGATATCACGAGGAGGAGTTCAATTTATCTACGCTGGCTTCTGGTACCTACGTACTCAGAATCGTCAAGCCTGAGCTTATCCAGACAACACGAATCATCAAAATCTAAGGCGCCGTATAGACCCTTGGGACACGATTATTGATTATGGCCAAGGTCTCCCACGGAATAGTTCCTCCCCATCTGGCGAGATCTTCTGCCCGTATTTCGTGGTTGGTACTACGCCCCATAAGGATGACTTCATCCCCGTTGTGGGCGCTGTCCCATCCGATATCGACCATCATTTGGTCCATACAGATCGTGCCAATTACAGGGTAAATCTTGTCATGGATGATGACTTTGGCTTGACCTGTCATTGAGCGCAGATAGCCATCTCCGTAGCCGACAGGCAAGGTCACGACCCGCGTCATTTTATTAGCCTCCCATCGCCCCCCATAGCTGACTCGACTGCCAGGCTTTACAACTTTAAAATAGACCACCTTAGTTGTCCAGGTCATCGCAGGTCGAACCTCGACGAGTGATCTCAGGTGGTCAGCTGGATAAATGCCATAGAGCAGCAATCCGCATCTCACCATGGTCTGAGTCGCTGATGATGACGATAACAATCCGGCACTGTTGGCCAGGTGCATGTATTCTGGCTTCTTCTCCATGGTGTTGATGACAGCTTCCCAACGAGCCATTTGTAGAGAAGTCTGATCATCTCCAAGTTCATCAGCATTGGCAAGATGAGAGTAGATGCCTTCGATGAGGCTCATACTGGATGCTGAGGCATGCCTTAGCAATGAATCACAACTATAATAATGAGTGCCGATACGCTCCATTCCAGTATCAATCTTCAGATGCACTCGGGCCTTTTGATCTAACTGGAGAGCTGCTTTCTCGATAGCCATCAGCTTATCTACAGATGATGCGGTCATCGTGATATTGTGATGAATAAAATCTGGGATCTGATCATCGCTTATTCCACCAAGGACAAGGATCGGTGTTTGTACACCATGGTCCCTGAGCTCGATAGCTTCTTCTAAGTAAGCCACACCAAAGTAGGCGGCACCCTCTTGCTCCATAAACTTGGCGATGGGCACGAGTCCATGACCATAGGCATTCGCCTTCAAGATCCACATGATAGGAAGATCTCCCACAAGCCGTTGTATCGCGCGTTGATTGTCGCGTATGGCTCCGAGATCAATCTGAAGTCGTGTAGGTCTCATGTAGATCAACAGGCGATTAGCAAATGGAACAATCATAACACTGCTACAGGACAAAAGGTACTTTTGAGGCCAAAATCGATACCCATGTCCCAGCACACAGATGTCAATACCTATGGCGAATTTGGACTGATCGAACACCTAACAACCCATGTAGAGCCCCAACATCAGTCTACGCTCAAGGGAATCGGAGATGATGCTGCTGTTATCGCTAATGGTCTCGACTACACTGTGATATCAACAGATTTATTGGTAGAGGGTATTCACTTTGATCTGATGTATAGCCCGCTGAAGCATCTCGGATATAAGGCCGTGGTGGTCAATCTCTCTGACATTTATGCCATGAATGTGCTCCCGACACATATCACAGTATCGATCGCTATATCGAGTAAATACAGCGTTGAGGCACTTGAAGAATTATACGCTGGGATAAAAACCGCCTGCGAACAATATCAGATAGACCTGGTCGGTGGTGATACCACCTCATCTCCCAAAGGGATGATCATTAGCGTAACTGCCTGGGGTGTAGAGACAGATAAAGAACGAATTACCTATCGCTCCACTGCACAGGTTGGTGATATCATATGTGTGACTGGTGATGTAGGGGCGGCCTATCTCGGACTTCAATTACTCGAACGTGAAAAGCAACTTTTCATGTCCGATGATACAATCAAGCCTGAATTAGATCGACATAAGTATGTACTCGAAAGACAGCTTAAACCAGAGGCAGCAGCAGGTGCATATCACTACTTCAAAAAGCATAATCTAATCCCCACGGCTATGATCGATGTCTCGGATGGATTAAGTAGCGACCTTATGCACATCTGTAAGGAATCAACCGTCGGGGCCTATCTCGAGGAGGCTAAAATTCCGATGCATGATGACACGCGTATGCTTGCCCTGGAATTCAATATGGACCCTGTCTCAAGCGCATTAAATGGAGGTGAAGACTATGAACTTCTCTTTACAATAAATGAGTCAGATCTCGAGAAAATTCGCTTCATGCCGGGTGTGTCCATAATCGGCGAGATTGTGAGACCGGAGGACAAAGTAAAACTACATACTACAGGGGGAAACATCTATCCTCTCAAGGCACAAGGGTGGAACCACTTCGAGTTTTAGATGGATCACTAATCATAAAAAAAAGGTGTCTCATTGAGACACCCTTCGTGTAAAAACTTGTCTTGTAAATAACTTAGAGAGAGAGCACCGCCACCATAGTCACTACTGCTAAGATTACAAATGTGAAACGTGCAATTGAACCCTGGTTTGTCACCTGAAGGTTAAGGTCCTCACTTTCGTTCAGAGGGCTATGTACTCTATTCCCAAATAACTCGTGGTTGTCAGAATTAGAATTAAAGTACAACCTGAACATGCGATAAGCCATACTTGTCATAACGTTAGTATTTGCTGTGTAAAATGAATTTCAATATTCTCGTAAATAACAAATCTCCAAAGGGTTAGTTCCTTCAGAGATCTTTTTTAATCACAGGTAGTATGTCCCCATTACGCGGCGATGGCCAAATAATGTACTGCAAAGGTCATCCTATTTTACCAAATTGCAAATATTTGATGGTTTTATTTGCCTCGAGATGCTTGCGTTCATAATAAGTTTTGATGTCTAATTCTGAAAATTCTAAGGTCTGAGCATAGATATTTTCATTGGAATAAAGTATGCGAAACAATGGATTGCTGGATGCTATTTCGAACGAATAATCGAATAGGTCTGCATCATCAGTCTTGAAGTGAATTTTTCCCTCAGGAGATAAGAGTTGATGATACTGAGATAAGAAAGAAGGTGCCGTTAGCCGTCTATTCGCCTTGCTGGGAAATGGATCTGGAAATGTAATCCAGATGTTGTCTATTTCACCAGGAGAAAAGTAGTTCTCGATCTGTTCAATTCTAATTCTGAGAAAGGCTACATTTTCCAATTTTTCTTCTAACGCTATCGTCGCGCCTTGCCATATACGTGCCCCTTTTATGTCAATGCCCAAATAGTTGATGTTAGGGTTTCGGCGCGCTAACTCTACGGTATACTCACCTCGTCCGCATGCCAGCTCTACACACAACGACTTTGCTTTAGGGAAGCATGATTGCCAATTACCACGTAGATCCACTGTAGTTGTAAGTGAATGCCGAACCAGGGGACTGCCGGGCTCCGTCATTTCGTAGACATGGGGGTAGGAGAGAAGCTCACCGAACTTTTCGAGTTTTCTGCGTCTGCTCATGGGTGTGTTAAGTCAGTGCTAACTTTTTGGCTGAAGACCCAGGGTTAACGTGAATCAACCGAGCTAAGGATACCTTCATCTGCCATGAGAGACAAAGATTGCAAGATTCTATGTGAGGCGTGCCTTCCTGCAGTCCGTAGAGCAGGTGCTTTTATCAAAGATGAGCTTGGGCGAGTCGCTGTCGGTGATATAGAGATAAAGGCGAAGAATAGTTTGGTCAGTTATGTTGATAAGACGGCCGAAGAAATACTTGTCAGTGATCTGCAGGTGCTGCTACCCAGTGCAGGGTTTATAACCGAAGAAGAAACAGTAACCCAAGGTGGGGCAGCAGAGCTCTGGATCATTGATCCGCTTGATGGAACGAATAACTTCCTTCATGGAATACCGCACTTCGCCGTGAGTGTCGGCCTTCAAGTTGATGGTGATCTTCAGGTAGGAATTGTCCTTGATGTCATGCGCGACGAGTGTTTTTTCGCCTGGAAGGGGGGTGGAGCTTATCTGAATGGTCAACACATCTCAGTAAGCCCAACAAAGCATCTTTCAGATGCAATCATTGGTACGGGGTTCCCCTACCTGTCAAGTGAGACCCATAAACTGAAGACTATCTTAACAGATCTCATGGTATCGGCCCGTGGTGTACGACGTCTCGGAGCTGCAGCATTGGATCTTGCTTACGTGGCATGCGGACGTTTTGATGCCTATTATGAGGCACGACTGAGCTCATGGGATATGGCAGGTGGTGCGCTTATCGTAAGCGAAGCTGGAGGTAAGGTTTGTGCGTTGGATGGTTCACCCGACTTTTTGACGAAAGGAAGTGTCCTGGCATCAAATCTTCATTTAAAGACAATCGTACAGGATAAAATCTGCAACGTTTGGAGAGCAGAGCAATAATCTGTGGTAAACCCCAGTTTTCGGAGAAACATTGCAACTTACGTTTGCATCACTTGACAAAGAGGAGGTGATTCCCTTTTCTTTGAAGCCGATGAAAGAAGACATTAGAGTTTTCTTCAATGTATTGTTTTATCTTACTTTTGTCAAAATACTCTGCGCATATAGCTTAAACATCTACTCTTTATTACAATCGATTTACCCACACCAAGTCATAATTGATTAGAGTATGAATGTTAAGGCGCTAAACGACAAGCAGTTAATCAATTTTTACCTCGACGGCGATCAGAAGGCCTTCGAAGTTCTCCTCAACCGACACAAAGACAAGATCTACACGTCGATCTATCTTTTTTGTAAGGATCACGAATTAGCGGAGGACATCTTTCAGGAAGTGTTTATCAAGATTATTGATACCCTCCGCAAAGGAAAGTATAACCACGAAGGCAAGTTTCTTCAGTGGGCGATGCGGATCTCATATAACCTATGCGTAGACTATTTCCGACGATCCAAACGTCGAACAAAGGTGTCTCCCTCTGAGACTTTCGACATATTCGATGTCTTAGAAGTACAGGATGACAACATGGAAGACATGTTGATCAAGAAACAAACCTACAAGCGTATTCGCGAATTGGTTGATCTACTTCCGCCAGAGCAGAGAGAGGTTGTGATCCTGCGTCACTATGCAGATATGAGCTTTAAGGAAATCGCAGGGCTTACTCGCGTCAGTATTAATACTGCATTGGGTCGTATGAGATATGCTTTGATTAACATTAGAAAGATGGTGGAAGAAAAGGGAATCCAGCTTCACGTCTAAGTAGCATCGACAAAAGAGAATTTGATTTGGCCCGTAGGATTTCTCCGGGCCTTTTTTATGTCTTATCGAGTAGATCGGTAAGTATCTCAACGAATCTAAACACCTCGGAGTAACTGTTGTACAAAGGGCAAGGTGACACACGAAGAACATCTGGTTCTCTCCAGTCGATTTCTATGCCTCGCGCACGTATCTTATTTAATAAGTTTCGGTCACTATCTCGAACACGGATAGACAGTTGGCACCCACGATCATCAGCAGATGACGGAGTGATGATTTCGATGTACTCTCCTATTTGACGGAGAAGTTCAGCTTCCAGATATCCTGTTAGCGCGATCGACTTGCCACGCACTTTTGTCATAGATACTTCGTCGAAAATGCGCAACGATGCACGAAGTGGCGCGATTGCTAATGTAGGAGGGGTACTCATCACCCAGGCTTCTGCACCTTGTTCTGGTTCGAATTCGTCACGCATGACAAATCTGGTACTTAGACGATTTCCCCACCATCCTTCCAAGCGTGGCTCACGGAGATGATGGTGTTTCTCGTGAATGAATGCCCCAGCGATAGCGCCAGGTCCTGCATTCATATACTTGTAATGGCACCACGCCGCAAAGTCCACTCCCCAATCATGTAAATGGAGCGGTACATTGCCAATCGCATGAGCCAAATCGAATCCCGCGACTGCTCCGTGCCTATGACATATGTCAGTTATCTCTCGGATGGGTAGAAACTGCCCGGTGTAATAATTGATGCCACCGATCATGGCCGTAGCAATCTGATTTGGATGTTGATTGAAGGTTCTCTCAATATCTGCTTCTTGTAGAATTGGTTTCTCGTCAGCACTACTCACATAGACCATATGTTCTTTAGGATCTAACCCGTGCCACTTGAGATGTGAGGCGACGACATATTTGTCCGATGGAAAAGCATCAGCTTCAAGAAGAATCTTAGTCCGGTTGCCCTTTGGTTTGTAAAAGCTTACCAGCAACAAATGAAGGTTAACCGAGAGCGTGTTCATGATCGTAACCTCCTCGGGTTGGGCGCCTACGATAGCCGCTAAAGATGGTTTCAGCTTGTCATTGTATTCGATCCATGATGGGTTTCCTTGAAAATGTCCCTCTACTCCCTTTTGGCTCCACTCTTGGAGCACTTGGCTGATCTCTGTAGAGGTAGCTGTGGGTTGGAGCCCCAAGGAATTCCCGCAGAAGTAGATGATGTCATTGCCATTGCCATCAGTAGGAATGTGAAACTGGGGCCTGTATTTACCAAGTGGATCCTGACGGTCCAATTCCTTAGCTTGGGCTAATCCAGATGATTCTCTATTCATACATATCTGTTGGGTCTATATCACATAGCTCTTTGTAAAATATGGCGAGCTGATGAGTCACAGCATGAAGATATTGCTCGCCTTTAGAGGCGCTCGATGCCGTGGGATTGCCAGCACCAGTATCTGAACTTACTTGTGACCATCTTCTCTCTGCCCATGCCCAACCATCGCGAATGGCTTTGACTTTGGACTTGTACTCTTTCCCGTCTCCCGCTTTTGATAGGTCTACCAAGTCTGGATGGATGTGCATCATCACTGAGGTTTCTAATTCTCCAGCGTGATCTCCAGCCTCGTTGAAGTACTGCGAATGATCAACCACACTGAACCAATCGCAGGTTGTAAGCAGCATCGAGGGAAACTGAGCACCTAATTCACGCAACATCGTCTTAAAGCTATTTCCTCCATGCCCATTGAGGACTAAAAGCTTGTTTATGCCTGCTCGTTCGACTGTCTCAATAATATCCCTTAGCAAGATCTGTTGCGTGCTTGGATAGATGTTCATGTCGAGGGTGATGTCCATTTGGCCAGTATTTACACCAAATGGAATCTTGGGTAATACCATAATCTTAGCTTCTGCTTGATGGGCGATACGGGCACTTTCGGCCGCCACATAGTCTACCTGATAGTTGTCTGTGTCATACGGAAGGTGGTAGTTATGCGCTTCGCATGCACCCCATGGCAGGATGATGAGGTCAATTTTTGCATCCTTAATAAGAAGCCATGAAGACTCTGCTAACATGTACGGACGTGGTGGCTTCATCTTGGTTCTTAATGGCTATTCAAGAACGCTATTCTCCCTGTGTCGTTGACAAAAAAAGAGCGCTCCAAGAAATGAAGCGCTCCGATGTTTTTGGTCAATTCTACCTTTCTCAGGTTTGGAAACGATTGACCAAAGTGGATCTAATGATGAAAACGTCGTTCAAAGAACGCTTGTGAATAACATATATCCAAATTCCCTAATGTATTTCTGACATTAGGGGGTGGCGATAGCGGTGTCGGATATCTTACAAAAGACCTTGTAACGTGCACATTATCAGAGGTGTAAGAGAAAACACATAGGAAGAAAACGTATTATATTTTTTTCGATATGTAATAAGTCCCTCTGGGGTAATCCCTAACTAATTTGCTCTATCTTACCTCGATACTTGTAATAGAGAGAGGACGACTTTAGCCGTGTTTTTATCTCTCTCCATCCTTTCCATGAACATGATTTGCGCCCGATTTTGGCGTACCTCGAGAGGTATGTCCATCACTTGTGCATGTATGATTAAGCAAATGAGTATTACATATTTCATCAACAAACCTTTAATGTGCTATGACTAAAAAATCACTCCTTTTTCTTCATTTTCTGCTTCTAACAGCGCTCTATCCCCTTGGCGCTCAAATAGTGGTTAGCGAGATCAGCTCGTCTGGATCGGTAGAATTGGTCAATGCCTCAACTGACTCAGTAGATGTAACTGATTGGTGGTTTTGTGATCGACCGACTTATGAGCGCGTAGGCGGTCTCCAAGTAGGTTGTGGGGCATTTGGTATGGGACCAGGGGACACAGTAGTTGTTGAGTTGGCCACTATCACCATCGATTCAGCAGGTGAGTTGGGTCTATTTAACATGCGCGACTTTAATGATACTTCTACCATCGTCGACTATGTGATTTGGGGCGATCATGGAGGCTCAACGCGGGAATCCGTGGCAGTAGATGCGGGTATCTGGACTGATGGTGATAGAGCCACAGCATTAGGTGTTGATCAAAGTTTGATATACGATGGTGATGGAGACGCATCTTCTGACTATAGCGCCGGAGCGGCATCCATTTGTACGGCTGGCAGTATGATGAATATGATGTCTGATTCATGTGATGTTTCAGTCGGCACGATTACCTCGGATGGCCAGACAGCGCTAAGTTTTTGCGCGGACGACGGTGAATCTGATGTATTTACTGTGCAAGTCTCGCAGACCTCTTCTGCTCAAGAAGCATGGATCGTTACGGATTCCACCGGAGTCATTATTGATCTTCCCTTAGGCCCCACCTTTGATTTCGAAGGTCGAGGTGGTGGAGCGTGTGAAGTGAGATACATGGCATTTAGAGATATGTTGGATGGCGCTACAATCGGTGGCCATATCGATAGCTTGTCAGGATGCTTCCAACTGTCAAATGCAATAGTAGTCGAGCGCCTTATTGGTGAGTCTTGTATGACTTCGATGATGGATTCATGTATAGCTGATGGGGGGATGATCGTGACTCAGGATAGCCTGACGGAGATCGAGATATGTGTTGTAGATGATGCGGTCGAGCTCGTCGAAGTAGAGTTAACAGGAGCGATGGGCACCAACAGTGCCTGGGTGCTGACGGATACAAATGGCATGATCATGAGCATCGACACGGTGAATGTATTTGACTTTGACAGTCGTGGTCCAGGAGTGTGTTTGATCTGGCACTTGAGTTTTGAGGATGATCTGATGGGAGCGGGCATAGATAGCCTGGCAACTGGACTAAGCGGATGTTTTGACCTATCCAATCCAATTCGAGTAACTCGAATCGACGATGGACCAGACTGTATGCCGTTCGTGATGGATTCATGTACAGCTGATGGGGGGATGATCGTGACTCAGGATAGCCTGACGGAGATCGAGATTTGTGTAGTAGATGATGCCGTAGAGCTCGTCGAAGTAGAGTTAACTGGAGCGATGGGCACAAACAGTGCGTGGGTGCTGACGGATACGAATGGCATGATCATGAGCATCGACACGGTGAATGTGTTTGACTTCGATAGTCGCGGTCCTGGAGTGTGTTTGATCTGGCACTTGAGTTTTGAGGATGATCTGATGGGAGCGGGCATAGATAGCCTGGCATCTGGACTAAGCGGATGTTTTGACCTATCCAATCCAATTCGGGTAACTCGAATCGACAATGGTCCAGACTGTATGACGTCGATGATGGATTCATGTACAGCTGATGGAGGGATGATCGTGACTCAGGATAGCCTAACGGAGATCGAGATATGTGTTGTAGATGATGCCGTAGAGCTCGTCGAAGTAGAGTTGACAGGGGCGATGGGAACAAACAGTGCCTGGGTGCTGACGGATACGAATGGTATGATCATGAGCATCGACACGGTGAATGTGTTTGACTTCGATAGTCGTGGTCCAGGGGTTTGTTTGATCTGGCACTTGAGTTTTGAGGATGATCTGATGGGAGCGGGCATAGATAGCCTTGCGTCTGGACTAAGCGGATGTTTTGACCTATCCAATCCAATTCGAGTAACTCGAATCGACGATGGACCAGACTGTATGGCGCCACCGACTTGCCCGGCCACAGCGGGTGTGCTCTCCTTAGTGGGTGGTGGTGATATGGTTGAAATTTGTGCGGGAGACGGCAATAACGATCCCGTGGACGTTGTGGTCGAAGGTGCTTCTGCATCTAACATGGCCTGGGTGATCACTGATGAGGATGGAAATATTCTTGCGTTCCCTTTTGCTCCTCCATTTGATTTTGAAAATGCTGGAGGAGGCCTTGTTTTCATATATCATCTGGCATTCGAGTCTGGTATTTCGGGAGTTTCTCTCGGTGGGAATATCGATTCGATCGGTGGATGTTTCGCTCTCAGTAATGCGATTACCGTAAATCGTACGTCTATATCAGGGGGCGAACTGTCATTAGCTGGAGGTGGTGACTTACTCACGATATGTGATAATGGAGACACATTCAGACCATTTGACGTAGTTATCGAGAACGCAGTAGGTACCAATGCAGGCTGGTTACTCACTGATGGCAATGGAGATATCCTTGCTTTACCTCTTGCACCTCCGTTTGATCTCGAAGGGACAGGAAGTGGAACCAACTTGTTATGGCATATCAGTTTTGAAGAAGGTCTAACTGGTGATAGTATCGGCGCCAATGCCAGTGATATTGATGGGTGTTTTGCTCTTTCTAATCCGATAACGATCATTCGCAACGGTGTTGATGGTGGCAGCCTTGCATACACCGGGGGTGGAGAAGAGTTAACGATTTGTGTGGGCGACAGTATACCTGATGTAGTCTCGGTAGATCTCACTGGAGCTGATGGCCCAAATTCTGCCTTTGTGTTAACGGATACTGCTGGAGTTATTTTAGAAATTCGGGATACATCGGTCTTCGACTTTGAGGATACAGACCCAGGAGTGTGTTTGATTTGGCATTTAAGTTTTGCGGATGACTTGATGGGTGCGGCGGTTGACAGCAATGCGAATGATTTAACAGGTTGTTTCGATCTATCAAATCCACTGCGACTGATTCGTGTTTCAGGCGATGACTGTCCTCCGCCTTGCGAAATTCAAGGAGGATCGATCGCTACAGTAGACAGCCTGACATCACTTACGATCTGTGCTGACGATGGGAATGCGGATACGTTTATTATCGTAGTAAGCGAAGGCTCTGGAGCTGTAAATCGTATTCTGGTAACCGACGAGGATGGAGAAATTCTGGCCTTGCCCGATTCTAACATTGTCAATCTCGAAGGAGCAGGCAGCGGCATATGCAATATCTATAGCATCACTTCTGTAGACAGTTCTACCACACTCATGATCGGAGGTAATATTGATCAATTAGCTGGCTGTTTTGCACTTTCGAATGCCATTCAAGTAGAGCGTCAGACAGGTGATGATTGTCCTCCTCCATGTGAGATTGTTGCCGGAAACTATCCAACAGATGAAGTTTTGACAATCTGCGCTGATGATGGTCGACCAGACTCATTGACATTTATTGTTGAGGGGGCAACCGGAGAAAACAATGTGGTTGTAATCACTGATGGCGACGCTAACATCCTCCGAATTTTGACTGAAGACTCTTTTGATCTCGAGGGAATTGGTTCAAATACAGCATTAGTGTGGGGGCTAACCTTTGATGGCGAGCTTTCGGGAGCTGAGATAGGAGCTAATGCGAATGACCTTATTGGCTGTTTTGCACTTTCTAATCCACTCCAAGTGAACTTATTAACAGAGGATGAGTGTGGTTGTGGTGCCGATGCAGGGTCTATCTCAACGACAGATGGAGAGAACGAGATCGAATTCTGCTCTGGTGATGCGAGTTTCATGGTCGAGGCCGATTCTGATGCAGATTCTTCACTGTTCTATTTCTACGTCGTCACTGATGATGAGGACATTATTATCGAGTGGAGATTACGTTCGGAAGGAGGACTTTATGAGTGGGATGCCATACCTCCAGGAGTACGGCATATCTATGGCTGGAGTACCGATGGTTCAGTACTTATCCAAGCGGGTAACCCCATTAGCTCTTTGATCGGTGAGTGCGGAGACATAACACCAGACTTCATTAATGTCACCTTAATCGGTGGAGGAATCTGTGACGAAGGCTGTCATCCACCACGCGATGTCCGTATCCGAGAGACCTCCAATAATAGATTCCAGATCAAATGGGATCGCGTTTTCGAAGCTGAGAGCTATGTACTTGAGGTTGGATTTGAAGACGAGCCAAGATCGTTCGTCGAGGTTCCTGTCCGCCGGAACCGTGTTTTCATCTCTGGTCCAAGTAATCGTGTGATTGTATTTAGAATTAAAGCATTATGTGCTGATGGGGAGATGTCTGAGTTCACCGAAGACTTCAGAATTGATGTAGACAAGGCTAAACGTTTTAGTAAGTCAACATCAGATCAGGGGATCGTCGTGACAGAGGAAGAGTTATCAGCATATCGACCACTCTATCCTAATCCAGCGGCAAATCAGATTAATCTATGGTTTGATAATGGTGGTATCAATGGCCAAGCCGAGGTATTCGGATCTGATGGGCGACGTATGATGAGTGTTAGACTCTCTGGCGAACGTGTTGACCACGCAGTGGATATTTCATCATTAGAAAGTGGCATCTACTTCGTACGTGTAACATCAGAGGGAGTATCGATAAGCGAAGAAAGATTCATGAAGGCGTTTTAGTCTTTTATCTATCTAAGGACCCAGAATCAAAAGGTGAGCTAAGAAAATTAGCTCACCTTTTTTTTGCGTAGCGCAGATGTACATTAGAGGTGTCATCAAGAAGGTAAATCAATGGAATATCGAAAACTCGGTCGCACTGATCTGGAAGTAAGTGTAATCTGTTTAGGGACCATGAATATGGGCGAGCAGAACGATGAGCAAGAAGGTCACGAACAGCTGGACTATAGCCTCGATCAAGGAGTCAACTTCATAGACACAGCAGAACTTTACTCCGTACCACCGAAGCCCGAGACACAAGGAAGTACTGAACGCATCATCGGAACATGGATTAAAAAGCGTGGACGTCGAGATGATTTCATTCTGGCGACGAAGATCGCAGGACCAGCAGAGTTCACGAAACACATCCGAACGGACTCCGACTTTACTCCGGCTACACTTGATGCGGCTATCGAG
Source organism: Bacteroidota bacterium (assembly GCA_038523965.1). Classification (GTDB taxonomy): domain Bacteria; phylum Bacteroidota; class Bacteroidia; order Chitinophagales; family Saprospiraceae; genus JAJRXG01. Next base: position 58,802 of record JBCBIX010000001.1, on the reverse strand, counting down.
GGTAGTCTACACAGGCTGCAGACCGACTACATCGATTTGTATCAGTTGCATTGGCCATCGCGCAAGACTAACTTCTTTGGTAAACGGGGGTATTCTCGCCATGACGGCCAGTGGGAGGATTATTGCTTAGAGATACTCAGAGCATTACAAAAACATGTAGATGCTGGTCACATTCGATATGTCGGCCTGTCAAACGAGACGCCTTGGGGACTCAGCCACTATTTACATCTTGCCGATAAGCACGAACTCCCTCGTATGGTTAGCGTACAGAACCCATACAGTCTTTTGAATCGACTGTACGAGGTGGGTTTGGCAGAGATGTCGATCCGTGAGGATGCTGGACTTCTGGCCTATAGCCCGATGGCATTTGGTCTATTGAGTGGTAAGTACCACAAGGGAACAGACAAGCCTACTGATCGCATCAATAAGTATGAACGAATGTCCAGATACAACGGTGCAAACTGTCATTCGGCCACAGCAAAATATCTCACCATAGCTGAGAAGTACGATTTGTCTCTCGCACAAATGTCACTTGCCTTTGTGAACCAGCAACCATTCCTTACAAGCAACATCATCGGAGCTACCACCATGTCTCAGCTGGCCGAGAATATCTCGAGTATCGACATAGAGTTATCACGAGAGTGCCTTAATGAGATCGAAGCTGTGCATGAAGAAATCCCAAATCCTGCTCCTTAACAGATGAAGATTCGATCACTGCTTAGCATCGCCAGCTTCTTATTAGGAGTGGTACTCTGTGCTCAGCAGAGCTCGCCAAAGGTGGGATTAGTACTCAGCGGAGGATCAGCTCATGGACTCTCCCACATCGGAGTTTTGCAATATCTCGAGGAACACGATATCCAGGTAGACTACATCACAGGTACGAGCATGGGTAGCATCATCGGTGGTCTATACGCCACTGGGATGTCGGCGCAGGAGATCCTGGATATGGCCAGCTCTCAGGACTGGAGTGCTCTGCTAAGGACACAAGTACATATCAGGGATATCGCTCCCGTTGAGAAGGACTACCACAATAGATACGCGCTAACACTTGAACTAACAGAAGATGGGCTAAAACTACCTCAGGGATTTTTCAACAGTCAGGAGTTGGATCTTACGCTCAATCGGATGTTTAGAGCCACTAACACGATCACTGACTTTGACAGTCTACCGTACCCGTTTAGATGTATTGCTGTTGATATAGAGACAGGTGAGATTGTGGTACTCAAAGATGGTCATCTGGCGACTGCGGTGCGAGCCAGTATGTCGATTCCTTCTGTGTTTAGCCCTGTTGTCATCGATGATCGTATGTTGGTTGATGGAGGATTGATCAGAAATTTTCCAGTCGAAGAGGTAATCGAGATGGGCGCTGATGTGGTTATTGGCGTCTACGTAGGATCGATTTTGGAGGAACGAGAGAACTTGATCTCTCTAATTGATATCCTCAATCAGTCAGCGTTTATGATGGGTATCTTGGATAGTCGGGAGCAAAAGCGCGCTGTTGATGTCTTGATCGAACCCGATGTCAAGGAGTTACCATCCTTTGGATTCGATCTTTACGACGATTTGGTCCGTGAAGGATACCAAGCAGCCTCAAAAGTTGATTGGAGCAGCATTTTATCTCTGGAACAAGCCACAAGAAGTCCTGCTGATAGATTGAGACTTCCCGCTGCAGCTGTGGTTTCGCAGACTCGACTTCCCTATGTCGAGCCTCCTTTTGATGCATTGGCCAAATTCAAATACGGTTATGCCCGCACTGGGTCGACTACGTATGACGACATTGAGGCAGGGGTCAACCGGATCTTTGGCACAAAACATTTTGACAACGTCAACTATGGCTTTCGAAATGATGCCCGAGGTCGTCGGATCTTGGACCTCTATGCACGACCTCGATCCGTCAATACATTTTCGTTTGCAGCTAACTACCTTCCATCTTCGAAGACGTCCGTAGTTGTAACTAATGAGTTACGCAATAAGCTGAGCTCACCTTCTGTGCTCTACTCGACCTTTAGACTGAGTGAGCTGTACGGCGCCAAGCTGGATTACCAATATCGATTAGGTGATCGAAAGAATTTTCTGTTTTCCGCTATGGTTCAGGCGCATCGATACGAGCAGGAACTTTTTAATCGAGAAGAGTTAGATGCTAAGTTTAATGAGACTAAGATCCACGGTCAAGTTGCCATTGGCTATGAACCAAACAATTCCGTCATCACTCGTGGATATGTTGGTATTCAGAATCACATTCTTGACCAAGTAGCAGATGGTGCGTCCTCTTTTAGTGGGTATGATCGAATTGACCTAAATGTGGGTGTGGATGCAGCTTATTCCACCATAGATGTACTTCAGTTTCCGACAACTGGAATTTCGGCTAAAGCCGATATCAGCTATGATTTGATGACCAAGGGTATCGGAGCCCCTCGGACTGACGATGTTGTTCTGATCCCTGAAGACCAAAATTATCTCAGCGCTCAGTTCAAAGGAACGGCCTACTACACACCATCTGCGGCTTTTACACTGATCACGAGAGCGGCAGGTGGATACAAGAGTAGTCGAAGCTTAGTCGACAACTATAGAGTGGGTGGCCTCGAGGGTCGTGATCTGGGCAGCGTCACCATGCTTGGATTAACGAATCATCAGCTTCATTTTGATCAATATGTTCAGATCGGTAGCGAGCTACGATTTAGCTTATGGTCATCAACATATCTTAGTTTCAGATATGACTTCCTATCAGGAAGAAGGGCGTTTCAGACTAATCGAAGGTCAGGCGATGAGGTCATCGATTTTGGATCTTTCGGTACTGTAGTTGCGGTGGCTACTCCATTGGGGCCGATTCAATTTGGCTACGGGAGGAACTCCTACACACGCACTTGGCATACCAACTTCACGATCGGGTACACATTTTTCTAATGTGAGTTTAACTCCTTGTTAAGTGATCTTTTGGTGGGATAGCCGTCACAATTGCGACTGTTTACGACCCAATAATCTGTTGACCACACCAATTTTAATAACCATGTTTGCACGCTCATTCGAAATCAAATTCATGCTAAGACTAATCTTGCTCACAGCTGTTATTGGACTGATGGCTTCATGTACCAATAAGTCAGAGGAGGGCAGTGCCACTGTAGTAGATGTAGAGATCAAGGATCTTCCTTTTGAGGCGGCACAGACACCAAAGGAGTTTGCGGATATTGTTCTTAAGGCGATCAAGACCAATCGCGATCGGCCCATCTTTAAGCAGTTAGTAGATTCCGAGCAGCTGGACTATGAGTACTTCAATTCTATGATCGGTATGTACAGCACAGGTATAGGTGGACGCGACGATTGGGAATTCAGGGATGTACATGATGAAACAGGGGCCGCGAAAGATGCGACGGGATTTGACTTCGCATGGCTGGATCCCCGCGATCGATTAGGTATTCAGATTTACATCGAGCCAGTCAAGCAGGGGGACAGATACTTTTTGCGACGATTGGAATTACGCAGCCGCTTGGAGGTGATGCGGAGCATATCCTTCCCAGATGGCGCTGAGATTTCAGATTATAAAAAGCTTGACTTCAACTGGACGCCCCAGGAGAGTTAGTCCCCACAAGGAGGATTGAGCTTTATTCTTTCTAAGAGGAGCTTTAGATCTGCACCGCTATAACACAGTGAGAGCAGCTATCTTGAGGTAGTCAAAATCGATGCCCTTATGCCTACTCCGCAGACCACTTCATTTTTGGTTCGATTTACCCAACAGCTTTTTGATGATGGTGATGGCTCGTCAGATGTGCAGTGGAGAGGTAAGATCTCTCATGTACAAGGTGATGACCAGGCCAGTTTCACTGACTTTTCAGACGTTATTTCCTTCATGCAGGACAAGCTGTCCATTATGACGATGAGATCAGTAGAGGATAAAAGTCCAGAAGAGCAGGACGGAATACTCAACAAGAGTCTGGATATCTGGAAGAGACTCTCTGCTTCCGCTCCCAAGTTGGTTTTGGATACGATCAAGGATCCAAAGAAACAGGTAGCACAGATCCAAGATCAGCTTAGTCAAGTTGGTGATGAGTTAGGGCATAAACTTGACAAGGACACGCGAAAATGGAGAACAGCCACGAAGACAGATCTTGAGCAGGTTCTTTCCGCTGTGGAGTCATTATCAGTGCAAGTGAAGCAACTTGGAGAGAAGGTAGATGAGATCTCCAATCGAGTTGACAAATAAGAAGTGACATTTCAGCAACAGTTCACAGATCTTCTCGAAAAGGCCCGATCTGCACCACTACATATCCGTACGCTTGGGGGATTCGTAGTAGTACGAGACGGTGATCAAATCGATGCCAAGTCATGGGGAAGAGACAAAACCCTTCAGTTGCTCCAGTACCTGATCACGGTGAGACATCGCAATGCCCTTCACAAGGAACAGATCATCAGCCGCATCTGGGAGGATGTCGACCAGGCAGGTGGTGATCGAGATTTTAAGGTTGCTATGCATGGTATTAACAAGGCCCTCGAACCAAACCGAAAAAGCCGTAGTGATGCCAAGTATATCATCCGACAGGGTAGTACCTATCAGTTAGCGTTATCACTAATCACGATCGATGTGGAGATAATCGAGATGCTCGTCTCCCTTGGTAATCAGGCATTACAGGAAGATCATGACCTGGCCATCGAGGCCTATCGAGAGGCATTATCATACCATAAGGGTCTGTATCTGCCTAATAGGGTCTATGATGACTGGAGCAGCGAAGAGCGCGAACGAATACAAATCTTAATCTTGGGAGCATACATATCTCTGGCAGAGTTAACACTTGACTCCAGCCCTCAAGAAACCATAAGACTGTGCCAGCGAGCACTCGAAATCGATCATAGCTGGGAGGACGCATATCGCCTGATGATCCGATCGTTTATCCGACGTGGTAATCGCCCTGCGGCAATCAAAACGTATCGCCAATGTCAGATGATCCTGGATGAAGAGTACGGTATCGATCCTTTGCCACAGACACAGCGATTAATGGATGAACTCCTTCAGCTATGACACCAAGTAGATCAGGGCAACGAATGGAATGGAGTAGATAAAGCTGTCCAACCGATCTAAAAACCCTCCATGACCAGGAAACAGTTGGCTACTGTCTTTGATTTCGTGATGTCGCTTCCAGCTCGATTCGGTCAGGTCGCCGAGTATACCTGTGATGGCCAGGACACATGCGAGTAGCATCCAGTGTGGGTAATTCATAGCCCCGAATACCCTTGCCACAGCGATACTCACGATGATACCGACGATCATTCCCCCCCAGAAACCCTCCCAAGTCTTACCTGGGGACACACTTGGAAAAATTTTATGCTTGCCATAGGCTCGGCCGACAAAATAGGCCCCTGCATCATTCAGCCAGATAATGATGAAGGTACCCAGCACGATGGTCAAAAACTCAGGTTGCTCGTGACACATCGTAATCACTATGAGAAACGGTAGTGTCAAATAAAACAGTGTAGCTAAGGTGCGAGGCATATTCAGGATTCCAGCTCGTTTTGTGTTGATGAGATGAAGGGCATTCCATAATAGACCTCCGACTACACATGAACACAGGATCAAGAGATAGGGAGGTGGGAGCTGTCCAGTGATGCCCAGTGAGACGATGCCATGTGATGCAACAGTAAGCAGCACGATCATCACAGGATGTTCACCAAACTCTACGGATAGGTATTCAAAAAGGCAAAAGGCGAAAAAAATCCATAGCAGGACAATCGCCGAAACAGAATTCAAGAGAAAACAAACTCCGATAGAGATTACATATAATACGGCGGCAGGAATCCGCCTCCTAAGGTCTGAGCTCATCTACTCGTGAGGGCATTAGTGATGCCGCGTAGGCAAGCCCCAAAGTTAGACATAATGAGATCACTGCCTCGTACCACTGAATGCTGGGCACTTCGGAGAGGTCTAAGACCTCTTCTGGACTTGCATATACAGCCAGAACCTGAATGCTATTATTGAGCAAATGCAATATGATTGGCACCCATATCGAACGAGTGTAGTGATAGGAGTATCCCAGGAGTACTCCAAGGACAAATAGAGCAGGAAATCTCTCTGCCTGCATATGAATCCCAGCAAATACAACAGAGGATATTATCACAGCTAAATGTGGATTAGACCATTGATGAGAAAGTTTCTTCTGAAGGATACCGCGAAAGATTAGTTCCTCACCCACGGCTGCCATGACTCCTACCAGAAGCAGGTTGCTAATCAGCTCGATCGGAGTATCCATGACAAGTGTGTTTGAGAGCATTGCCATGGATTGGTCCTGAGAAGAAACTAACCAATCGGGGAGAGGTAGCGACATTGTCCACTGAGTCAGTCCACCGATCAACGGATATGCAACGATAATGGCCAATCCCCAAAACAGATATTGCTTGGTATATCCTATAAGATCTGCCCCAATGAACTGCCGAAACTTTCCTCGGTGAAAGAAAAAGCCGAGCAAAAGACCTGGAATCAGAAACATCGAAGCGTGATTGATGATCAATCCGAGTCTGAGGTACATCCGCTGCGCATAGGATAAGGCAACATCCGATTGCACCATGTCTATCGAAATACCATTAGCTGCCCAAAGTGCTATCGAAATTATGCTGCCCATGAACCCGGAAACCATGATTATCATGATCAATGCTGCAATCGACTTCCACGTATCTTGCTTATCCAAAATGTCTCTGAGGGATATAAACTATGGCCACCAAACTTAGCGTAAACATCAATAAGGTCGCTCTGATCCGCAACAGCAGAGGAAGTAATCTACCTGATCTGCGTCAATTCGCCATGGACTGTGAGAGGTTCGGCGCTGAGGGTATCACTGTGCACCCGAGGCCTGACCAGCGCCATGTTCGATATGATGACATTCCTATCCTGAAGGAGGTAGTCACTACCGAGTTGAATATCGAAGGATATCCATCAGAAACTTTTCTTGAGATGGTCCTCGAGCATCAACCTCATCAATGCACGCTTGTACCTGATCCACCTGGTGTATTGACCAGTAGCGAGGGTTGGGACTTAGTGAAGTCTAAAGATTTTCTGTCAGAGGTAGTTGGTCGCCTTCAAGAGCGAAGCATACGGGTCTCACTTTTTGTCGATCCAAATAGCGATCAACTCTCCCGTGCTCGAGATACTGGGACAGATAGAGTCGAATTATATACCGGCACCTATGCCAATGAATACCCATTGGATCCCCATAAGGCCATACAGTCTTATACAGAGTGTGGTCGTAGAGCAGCTGAATTGGGACTTGGTTTGAATGCTGGTCATGACTTGAATCTCACGAATCTGAAGTACTTCTCCGAGCATGTCGAGGGAGTCCTTGAGGTATCCATCGGACACGCCCTGGTTACCGATGCCTTGTATTACGGGATAGGTAATGTCATCGGCATGTACAAGGCATTGCTGTAAGCCGCCAATTCAGTCAAAAATCATTCAGAAAGTGTCCGTTGTGATAAAATCGACACTTTTTCGACCTCTTTGCAGGTAGATCGGTAATCATTTTTTAAGATTTGTAGCGCTGCGAGCACTTTTGCTTAACTCTGTGTTAAGCATTTGTTGAATGAAATGTTATCAGTCGGCAGCCATAGTCGCTGAGTCAACGTTACGTCTCTCGTAGTTTGCAACTATTGCTAACCTATTTATTCATCCAAAACATAGAGAATGAAGAAAATTTTACTGCTTGCGTTAAGCATGTTCTGTCTCACTGCAGCGCTTTCAGCGCAGCGGACAGTGACAGGATCTGTTGTAGATGAGCAAGGTTTGGGACTAATTGGTGCCAACATTATAGCTCCTGGCACTGATGCAGGAGCTGTGACTAATATTGATGGATCTTTTTCCATCGATGTACCTGCTGGAGTTGATGAGCTTCAGATCAGCTTCACCGGTTTCGAGACACAGACTGTAGATATCACTGGATTATCTAATGTCGATGTCGTTCTAAGCCAAGGAGAACTACTTGATGAGGTTGTCGTAACGGCGGCAGGAATCGAGCGGAATCGTAAAGACTTGGGCTACTCCATTACGACGCTGAAGTCAGACGAACTTGTCGTCGCGAGAGAGACGAACATTGTTAACGCCCTTACAGGAAAGACCTCCGGGGTACAGATCACCAGCCAGAGTGGAAACTTGGGAGGATCATCGAAGATCCTCATCAGAGGTATCACGTCGCTCGGTGGAAATAACAATCCTCTTTGGGTCGTAGACGGAGTTCCAATCTTCGATAGTAATATAAGTACTGGTAGCAGAATTACAGGTGGTTTTGATGTGGGTAATCGTGCTCAAGACATCAACCCGGATGATATTGCCTCAATCAGCATTCTGAAAGGTGCCGCCGCTGCGGCCCTGTATGGTAGTAGAGCTGCCAATGGTGCTATTATCGTCACTACAAAGAGAGGTAACAAAGGCAACAAAGCAGATATCAGCATCAACTCATCGGTCAGATTCGACAATCCGCTGCGTCTTCCTGACTTTCAGAATGAATTCGCACAAGGACAAACTGGTAAGTTCAGAGCCACCAATGACCTTGACGGTTGGGGACCTCGTATCGAGGGCCAAACGGTAACCGACTTCAGAGGTGAAGAAGTGTCACTCCAAGCCTTCCCTAATAACGTCGCAGACTTTTATGAGACTGGTGCCACATTGATCAATAATGTTGCCCTCGGTGGCGGAAACGAAATAAGTGACTTTCGACTCAGCCTTACGGCATTGAATCAGACAGGAATATTCCCAGGTTCAACTTTGGATAGATATACATCCAGCTTTACCAGTGGGATGAAATTCGCTCAGAATGTAAGCTCACGATTCGGTATTAACTATGTGCGAACAACGAGTGGAGGTCGTGTCGCTCAGGGAGCTAATGATCCAAACGTACTGAGTTCATTGATCAACGGTTTACCTCGTAACATCGACATAGCAACCTTACAACCTTGGATTCGAGAAGGAACCACAGGAGGTGAGCAACTCAATCCATTGGATGAGATGACAAACAATCCGTACTGGATTGCTTTCGAAAACCAGTTTAATACTGAAGTTGATCGTCTATACGGAAACTTTGAGATCAAGTATGAGCCGGTATTATGGTTTGACCTTACCGCTCGATTAGGATATGATAATGTTGTTGATGATCGATTTAGATCTAACCGAAAGGGAACTGTTGGTAGAATTCTCGGAGACTTTACTGAGGATAAGATTCAGCAGCGTCAGCTTGATCTTAATGTCTTAGCAACTGCTAACAGAGATCTAAGTGAAGACTTATTCCTACGCGCTATTGTGGGTTATAATTTTAATCAACGCACATTCGAACGAGGAACTGTATTTGGAGATCAGTTAACTGTCGATCAACTCTTTAGTTTCGGTAATGTCGACGTGAGCAATCCATCCAATGACTTCTCTGAGCGAAGACTCATGGGCGTATTTGGAGATGTAACCTTGACTTACAAGGAGTGGTTGAGTTTGAACCTGACGGGACGTAACGACTGGTCAAGTACACTTCCATTAGATCTCAACTCATATTTCTACCCATCGGCGAGTGCATCATTCATCTTCACAGATGCCTTCAAGATGGAGAGCGGCATCCTTAGCTACGGTAAGCTGCGAGCAAGTTATGCTGAGGTAGGTAGTGATACAGGACCATATCAGTTGGATTTCACATTTGCACCACAGACAGGAGCTTTTGGACAGTTTGGTACAGGGACGACATTCCCGTTCAACGGAAGTTTGGCATTCTCTGGCCCGGGTACGATCCCAGGAGGGCAGACTCTGCGTCCTGAGCGAACGACGAGTATCGAATTCGGTACAGAACTCCAATTTTTCAAAGGAAGGTTCGGTGTAGACTTTACCTACTACGATACGAAGACAGAAGATCAGATTTTGGCAGTGCCAATTCCTGAGTCGACTGGATACAACTTCCAGATCACAAACGTAGGTCAGGTAACTAACCAGGGTATCGAGGTGGAGGTTAACGCAGACATCCTTTCTACAACTGACTTCAACTGGAACACGCTACTCACATTCACGAAGAACGATTTCTTAGTGGATGATTTGGGTGAAGGCGTTGATCGGTTGGTTGTGAATAGTGGTTTCAATAGCATCCAGGTAGTCGCTGAGCCAGGTCAGCCATTCGGTTTATACGGTAACAAGTTCCGTCGCGCTTCTACTGATTCGACTGCGATTATCGTCGATCCAACTACTGGACTTCGTCAGACGGGTGAGAATGATCGTCTTGGAGACGTTTATCCAAACTTTATCGCAGGATGGACCAACAACATCACATGGAAAGGATTGAGTTTACGATTCACCTTTGACTGGAGAGACGGTGGTATCATCTATTCGGAGACTGTACAGGGACTTCGTGCCAGCGGTCTTGCCGCGGAGACAGCTATCAATCGCGAAGGCGGATATATCGACCGAGAGGCGTTCATCGAGCAGGAGGACGGAACACTCGTGCAGAACAACATCCCTGTGACGACAGAGAACTTTTGGCAGAATTATGCCTCAGGTGGTATCGCCGAGGGCAACGTGTTTGATGCGAGTTTCTTGAAGGTAAGAGAGATCGGATTCTCATATTCCATTCCAAGAAAAGTCCTCGACAAAACTCCATTTGCAGGAATTTCTATCGGAGTTGAAGCACGTAACCCATTCTTACTTTATAGTGAAATACCTCATATCGATCCAGAAACCAACTTGTTCGGATCTGCTAATGACGGAGCAGGAATTGAATTCAACAGTCCACCGACAGCAAGGTCTATCGGAGGTAACATTAGAATCACTTTCTAACCAAAAAATCTAATACGTAATAAGAATGAAAAATTTAATCCTGACAGTGCTTGTGATCGCGTCCAGCTTCATGTATTTCGGATGTGATGACGCACTTAACATTAATGTCGATCCATTGGCTGCGACAAGCGCCAACGGTGACCTACTGTTCACCGAGGTATTGGTGAACCTTAGTAACAACAGAACCATCGAAACCACAGGACGTACAGCTGCCATCGTGCAGTATGTAGAGCCAGCTTTTGGTGTATTTGGCGATATGGCTCTCGGTGAGTTGGGTAATACCTTCTTAGTGGGTAACGTGTGGTCCAATCTTTACTCAATTGGACTGAAGAACCTTGATCTGGTAGAGCAAGACGCTGCAGCAGCCGAGCCGCCAAACAACAATATCGTGGCACAAAGCCAAATCCTCCAGGGGTTTATCTATTACATACTGGTTAATCTATGGGAGGATATTCCGTTTTCGGAAGCGGTTAATGCTGATTTTCCAACGCCAGGATATGATGATCAGGAGACTGTACTACGAGGTCTCGTTACACAGATGGACGCAGCTGTTGCTCTTATTGATCGCTCAGAAGATGCGATACGAGTGACGTCTGGAGACCTTGTCTTCGGAGGAAATATGGGTAATTGGGAGCGTTTTGCGAATTCGATTAAGTTGAAGGCCTTAATGCTGTTAGCGAATAAGGATCAAAGCGTCGCTTCTCAAATCGCTGAAACGATGACACAGCCATTAATCGATGAATTAGAATTCGAAGCGGAATTCCAATACTACGATGCCCCGGGAGACTACAATCCGATTTGGAACACACTGAATCGCTTCTCAGGTGGGTCTAACCCAGAGTGGTGGATCGGTTCTACTACGCTTCAGGGTGTATTAGAAGAGCTAAATGATCCTCGTATCTCTACATATTATGACGAGTCAGATGAACCAGATGTCGTTGGATCAGGAGAATTCCGTCCAGGTGCATCCCCAGGATCTTTCGGTGATTGTGGTGACTGTAGCGTTGTTAGTTTGAATATCCTGCGACCTGATTTCCCAGATCGATATGTGATTGCTTCATCGATAAATCTTCTACAGGCTGAGGCCATCGCTCGAGGTTTTGCTCCTGGTGGTATGGCAGCGGCAGATGCGATGTACCGTAAGGCAATCATGCAGTCTATGGATTATTATGATAATAAGCCTGGTGCCATCGCTCCAGCTGAGAAAGAGGGTTACATTAATAGCCTGGCTCCATTAGAGAGTTTGAGCGGTGCGGATGCCCTAAGAGCGATTCATATCCAGCTGTATCTGTCTAACTTCTGGAGAATGCCTGAGGGATGGACACAATGGAGACGTACCAAGGTTCCAGATTTAGTAGTTCCGCAGAACTCTCAGTTGACAGATGTCATCCGTCGTTTCTTTTACCCACCGGATGAGAAGGGTGCTAATCCGAATACACCAACTGATCCACCATTGGAGAGTCCAATGTGGTATGAGAATTAATCAAGACCTCTAAACGACAAAAGACAAAACATGAGAATAGTAATATATATAAGTGCCGTACTGATCTTGTCAGGATTGATGACATCGTGCGAGCATGATTCCTTTACTGATGAGCCAACAGTACTGGCTGCTGAGACGGCTAATTCATTTGTGCGTTTTGACAATGGGCAAGACGAGGTATTTGATCTGAATGAGCTCGCGGGGGTGCAGGAGTTACTCTTAGAGTATGTGTTCCCTGCTGCTACAGATGTTACGGTGAATTACACTTTTGAAGGAACAGCACAGTTTGGTACTGATTTTAGCATAGAAGGCGCGTCAGCATCGGGCGGCAGCATTACACTGTTCCACGATGCGTCGAGTGACCAGATTACAACAGCAACCTTGGTCGTGGATCTACTGGCCGACGGAGTGATCGACGGTGACAAGACTCTTGATATCGTCCTAACCAGTGCTTCTGCTGCATCTGGAATTCCTGTGGATGCTGGACAAGGAGATTTGTTTAAGAGGGTTACGATTAACATCGCTGATGCTGACTGTGCCTCGGATTTAGCAGGTACATACAACTTCACGGGTACTGGATTCTTGGATGGGGCCTCAGGTACCGTTGAGATTTCGGATGCAGATGGCAATGGTAATTATCTCATCGATGATTATGCGGCCTTGGCATTTGGTGAACCAGTTGCGTATGAGTTTTCAGTGATCTGTGGGGCAATCTCTGCTCCAGCCCAGTCTGAGGGCACTGCTGCTACGATTACAGGAACAGCTAACGAAGAGACGAAAGAAATCGTCATGAATGTCACGTTGAATTGTTGTGGTGGAGAAGGGCTCATGTGGAGTCTCACGCTCACACCAGCGTAATGATCTAAGTAAATAGCAAGCGCAGAAGGCTGGGATCTATTCCCGGCCTTTTGTCATTAATTCAGATATTGACCAGTAGAATTGGAAGGATATGATTAAAGGATTAGTTGCAGTTTTAGCCCTATTCATGTTGGTCGCTTCGACCATCGATGGACAAGAAGTGATGATGAAGGGAAAGGAGAGATACCTGATCCAGCGACTTGGTCATGGTGCTATGGTTACCTGTCCTCATACTCATACTCCTAACAATGTGTACAACCCATACAAGCGTAAGCGAACGAAGGGCTTGAAGTTGTCGGATATGATTGTGACCTACCAAGACTTCCCAGATGAGGCGGTAGAACCTTTCGAGTACATGATCAGCATATTGGAGGAGTTATTCCCTTCGGATGTGCCTATAAATGTTCTTGCGAGGTATGTTCAGACCAATGCGTTAGCTTCGGCTGGACCCACGGATTTTGTAACGATAACAGGTGGTGGGTTGCCTAACAATACTTTTTTCCCTATCCCCTTAGCTGAAAAAATTCTTGAGCGCAGCTTCAATGGACCTGGGGAGATCGATATCGTGGTTAACATCTCTAATACCATAGATTGGTATTACGACTTTGAGAATCCTGCGATGATCAACGGACGATTTGACTTTGTCACAGTCGTCATGCACGAGATCTTACATGGCTTAGGATTTCTATCCTTATCAGACGTTCAAGGCACCCTTGGTACCAATCAGTTTGGGGTAAACGCATTCATTTATGATCGCTTACTCGAGACAGGAGATGGGCTGAACCTGGTTGATGATTTTGAGAATGGCTCTTTTGAGTTAGGAGCTGCATTAAGAAGTCAGGACTTATTCTTTGCGAGTGATTTCTTTAATATCAATACTCCTAATGACATCCCAGAAATCTATGCTCCTCGTAGTTGGGACGAAGGTTCCAGTATCAGCCACCTTGATGAGGAGACTTTCTCACAATCTGAGAATGGACTCATGACACCATTTGCCGCGCCTAATGAGATTAACCACGATCCAGGAATTTCAACTGATATACTATACGACTGCGGATGGAGTCGGACATTGATTAATCGCACGCACGATATATTCGAAGAAGACGTCAATCAGGATTTCGAATTCACAGTGGAGGTGCTTTCTGACTTTGGATTCGACACAAGCACCTTGCAACTCTTTTGGTTCGAAGGTGAGTTCAGTCTGTTTAATCTGAATCGTGTTGATCTCGTCCCCAATGGCGAAACAAACATCTTTAGTACAACACTTGAGGCCATAGGTGAGCCGCGTACGATCAATTACTATTATTCTGTCAGAGACAATCGTAATATCAGCGTAAGCAATCCATTTTCTGCGCCGCAGGTTTTTTACTCTTTCACTTGGGGGCAGGATACAATCAAACCTGAGATATCGCATGTTCCGATAGAACGAATCAACGAAAATGAATCTGAACTGCAGATAACGGCAACACTAACTGACCAATTCACTGGGATTGATACGGCCTTTGCGGTGATTTCGCTGACAGGCCAGGATGATGAGGTTCTTCCGTTGCTTCCTGCCATTAATGATTTTAACTCACTTGTCTTCGAAGGCACATATACCTTCCCAAGAGACTTAGACACCCTGGATGTACTGTCCTATCGCATCGAGGCTGTGGATGCATCTTCGCTGTCGAATGTGGCTGTTCTTCCTGAAACAGGGAGGTTCGTAATTGATATAATCCCGATTCCACGTCCGATTTTGACTTATCTAAACGATTTCAATGATGGATTGGGCGATGATGACTTCATAGGCGAAGGATTTAGTGTTCGCGAGGAAGATGGATTTGATGATGCAGCATTGCACAGCTTACATCCGTATGGAGATGCGGCTTCTCGTGGGGTGAGTCAGTTTAATCTCACCTATCAACTTCGCAATCCCATTATCGTCAGTTCTGATAACGATCGTATCTCTTTTGATGAGATAGCATTGGTCGAGCCAGGAGAGTTAGGGGTACCATTTCCTGAGTCTGAGTTTTGGGATTACGTAGTCGTAGAAGGGCGTCAAGTAAGCGGTACTGAGTGGATACCATTCATTAATGGGTATGATGCCAGGTCCTCTGGGGCATGGTTAGACGCCTATAATAGTGACTGGAGCCCTTGCCCTGAGGTATCTAACATACCGGAATGTATCTCCAATGCGACAGGTAATCAAACCTTGTACCAGGCTCGCCGCCTAAACATTACGGACAACGAGAACTTCATCGCGGGAGACACCATACTGGTTAGGTTTCGGCTTTTCTCTGATCCAGCGGCTTTTGGCTGGGGATGGGTCATTGATAATCTAAGTATACAGGATGTGGATATCACGACGAATGTGATTGATATCGCCGTCTTGGATGAGCAGAGTATAACTCCGAATCCGTCCTCTGGATCGTTCGTGGTAAACTATGCATTTGATGAGGCCGTGGATATCAGAGGGCTTCGAGTGCTTGATATGAATGGAAGATTAATCCATGATGAGGAGATGTCAGCATCAAATACGACCGCGGTGACAAGGGAAATCATAACGGCTGGTTGGACACCGGGGCTTTACATCGTAGAGATAGCTACTAACCAAGGAGTGGCAACCCAAAAGGCGATCATCATATAACGACGTTAAGTTGCTATTCGAAACGGAGTGAAAAAGCGGAGAGAGAGGGATTCGAACCCTCGATACCCGGTTAGGGTATATACGCTTTCCAGGCGTACCTCTTCAGCCACTCGAGCACCTCTCCTTTGGGAGCGCAAAAGTACCATTACAGGCCGAATAATGTCTTAGCATTTTCAGTTGTACGATTACGTACCTCTTCAAGTGATGTTTCTTTGGAAGTTGAGACCACTTCGGCAATATGAGGTAAGTAGCTGCTCTCATTTCGCTTACCCCGATAAGGTGATGGACTCAAGTAAGGAGCGTCAGTCTCAAGTACGATGCTGTCCATCGGGATAGAGGCAATCGTTTTTCGAAGGTCAGTACTCTTCTTAAAAGTCGCTACACCTCCGATACCTACGTGAAAACCAAGGTTTACAATCCGCTTTGCCTCTTCTGATCCTGAGGTGAAACAGTGGAATATGCCACGTAGTCTCCCATCTTGCATCTCTGTGATGATATCAATCGTCATCTCAATCGAATCTCGACTATGTATGGCTATAGGAACTTGTCGTTCTCGAGCCCAATTCACCTGGATACGAAATGCATCCTTTTGTGCTTTGACAAAGGTTTTGTCCCAGTATAAGTCGATTCCGATCTCACCAACTCCAACGACTTCCTGGTCCTCCAAGTAAGGCTGCAGTGAGTCAAGGTCTTGCAGGTATGCCTCTGTTACAGAACATGGGTGTAGACCAATCATGGGCAGGCAGGACTGTGGATAACGGCGCGATAGCTCCATCATCGACTCCACAGTTGTTAAATCAATGTTTGGCATGATGATGCGTTCGACACCAACATCAACTGCTCTGCTGATAATGTCATCATATTCGTCAGCGAATTGGGGTGTATATATATGCGCGTGAGTATCTATGTACATCAAATGCCTTTTGTAGTAAGCATGGCAAAGAAAAAGCAAAAGTTCTACGTCGTTTGGGTAGGAGCTACTCCAGGTATCTATGACTCCTGGGATCAATGCAAACTTCAGATTCAGGGGTATCCTGGAGCGAAGTACAAGTCATTTAGATCACTTCAGGCAGCTCAACAAGCATTTGACCAAGCAGCAACAGATCATATTGGCACAGGCCCAAAGTCTTCTGTCATGACCGAGTTTAGCACCGAAGGTATCATCTGGGATAGTCTATCTGTAGACGCCGCCTGTTCTGGGAGTCCAGGTGTTATGGAGTACCGCGGTGTATGGACTCAAGATCGGACTGAGGTTTTTCATAGAGGGCCATATGAGTGGGGTACGAACAATGTTGGGGAGTTTATGGCCTTGATACATGGCATCGCGTGGTTACAAAAGCAAGGAATGCATAACATTCCTATTTATTCCGACAGTAGAACTGCCTTAGCTTGGTTGCGAAATCGGAAGACCAAAACCACTCTCGAGCGGCGATCAAGTAATAAGGAGTTATTCGAGTTATTCGATCGCGCTGAAGAATGGATGAATAAGTCGTCTTGGACGAATAAGATCCTAAAATGGGAGACCAAAAAGTGGGGAGAGATTCCGGCGGATTTTGGGCGAAAGTAGGTGCTACTATATTCGTCTCTTTACCACATATGATGAGGTATTATCATGTGATTTTTGAAGACTCACACACCCAAAATAGTTTTTCCCTCATCTGGTTAATAAGTCCCTCGTAATCAATGAGTTTTGAGAAAACTTTATACGCCATATTTGGTCAAAAAGAAGGTTTTATGTAAGGGTTTTAGGCCCTCCAAAAAATACTTTGGGTCTACATCCATCTTTGGTAAAACTTTCTATTTTTAGCCGCGATTGTTGACTTTTATTAACTATTAACATCTAAGTAAAACAACTGACCATGCGAAAAGTAATTGCTCTGGCAATAGTACTGATAGGGGCCTCTCTTTTTGGCGCTATTGATCTTGTGGCCCAAGACGGCGGACAAGCTACAGCCACTGGATTCCAATCGATCAAAGAGAAATTCATCGAAGGTGGATGGATATTCATGAGCCTGGTATTGATTTGCCTTATCCTCGGATTGGCATTTTGTATCGAGCGTATTATCACTCTTAATATTGCGACCACCAATACGGATAAACTCCTCAGTCGAATTGACGAAAGTCTTGCAGCTGGAGACATCAATGGTGCAATGGAAGTAGCGAAGTCTACTCCTGGCCCAACCGCTTCTGTGCTCTATGAAGGTCTACGAAATGCATCTGATGGCCCCGACGGTGTCGAGAAAGCTATCGTATCGTACGGATCTGTGCAGATGGGTCTTTTGGAGAAAGGCTTAGTATGGATATCTCTATTCATCGCTATTGCCCCGATGCTTGGGTTTATGGGAACAGTATTAGGTATGATTGAAGCCTTTAACCGAATTGAAACTGTTGGTGATCTTTCTCCGTCAGTCGTTGCAGGTGGTATCAAGATTGCCCTTCTTACGACTGTATTTGGTCTTATTGTGGCCATCATTCTGCAAATATTTTACAACTATATCGTTGCCAAAATCGACGGAATCGTTAACAAGATGGAAGAATCATCAATCGGTCTTGTAGAGATTATGGGTCGCAATAACGTGTTCAAGTAATTGATCATATATTTTTCAATCATCTAAAATTGATCTGATATGTATCAATTATTATCAAAAAGAGGACAGTTGTTCGCCATCCTTCTTGGTGTGGCGGTATCAGCAATCTACCTCATCACTGTACTTGGTGGTCTTAGCTCGAATGGTTATAGCGCCTCTGACGACTTGGTCGCAGTGTTAAAAAATAATCCTGAGCAGAAGTTTGGCTTCTTTGACCTCGGACTACAATTGACTCTTGCACTAATCGTAATTGCCGTAGTAGCTGCACTACTTTTTGGAATCTGGCAGCTCGTGACTAACATCAAAGGCTCGTTAAAGTGGTTGATTGCCCTGGCAGTAATTGCCATCGTATTCTTTGCGATATACAGCTCTGCTGATACAGATGCGAATAGCGTTATCGGCCCAACACTGCAAGAATTCAATATCTCAGATAATGTCTCCAAGCTGATCACCGGAGGGTTGTTCACGACATTGATCTTAGCGGGCTTGGCATTAGTGTCAGGAGTATTATTAGAGATCTATAACATCTTCAAGTAATGGCTAAAAAAAGCGTCAAGGATCGGATGAGCAATGAGATCAATGCAGGGTCAATGGCCGACATTGCATTTTTGCTGCTCATATTTTTCTTGGTGACGACTACGATCGCCGAGGATAAAGGTGTTCTCGTTCGTCTCCCACCATGGTCAGAGGAGCCGCCGCCGACACTTAAATTCAAGACCAGAAATGTGTACAGCATCCTTGTTAATGCTAACAATGATCTTCTCGTAAGGGGCGAACCTAAAGAATTAGCTGGCCTAAGAGAGGGAGTCAAGGAATTCATCCTTAACCCTAATAAAAGAGATGATTATTCGGAAACACCTAATGACGCCATTGTCTCTTTGAAGAATGACCGAGGTACTAACTACGAGACATATCTCGAGGTGTACAATGAAGTTAAGGCAGCCTACAACGAATTGCGTAATGAAGAATCAGAACGACAGTTTGGCAAGCTCTACGAGTTTCTGGAGAGAGATCAGAAGAAGAAGGTTAACGAGGCAATTCCGATGAAACTATCTGAAGCGGAGCCTACATCATTTGGAGAAGAATAAACTAACAAAATGGCCAAGTTTAGCAAAAAGAGAGGGAAGTCAAATCCCGCGATATCAACAGCGTCGCTACCAGATATCATCTTCATGTTGTTGTTTTTCTTCATGGTTGTAACGGTGCTTAGAGACGCTTCTCTTAAGGTGGCTGTTACCACTCCGTCTGCTACTGAGCTGACTAAGCTCGAGAAGAAGTCACTCGTGAATTATCTGTTTATCGGTAAACCGACCGCTGAATTCCAAGCAGTGGCAGGAACGAAACCACGGTTACAACTCGGAGATAAATTTGCCAATCTATCCGACATCCCGCTTTTCTTAGAGAAGCATAGAGTAACACTTCCAGAGAACCAAAGAGGTCAAGTTACTTCTTCACTCAAAGTTGATAAGCAAGTAACAATGGGTATAGTGTCAGATGTGAAAACGGCTCTTCGCAAGGCAGGACAATTAAAGGTGAACTACTCTGCTAAGAAGAGAGCTGATCTTTAAGGGAGATTCAATAAAGAAGTTAATTGGCTATCAATCGAAAGATTGATGGCCATTTTTGCTTTATCGTAATCTGTCCATGCTTTTGACGAGCTTATCATCCTTACGCACGAATCTTACGGCCAGCAGCGCACAGACAACGACGACAATTGGTACATACAGCCCAGCGTGGTCTTCGATAGTTGTATCTGAACTGGTCACTGGATCATTCATATAGATAAGAACGGCGACGATAGGAAGTAGGATCGCCATCGTCGTTGCTCCGATTCCTGTCTTGATTTGATTAGAGCGATGCCTGTACATGAATATGGCTAAGACAGAAAGAAGAACTCCCAGAGCGGTTATAAGCTGAAGAGCGATGTGATCTCCAATTTGGTAGATACTGTCCTCAAAAAGGCCATTGATAGCTACGTCACTTGTTGCAAACGGGAGGAAGAATAGAACTCCAAAACCGATCGCTGCGAGTAAGAAAAAAAGCGTTTGAATCCGCTGGATCATATCCTCTTATTTTTGACAAATCTACGCATAAGGTCATCACCTGCGATCTATACTCATGGCGTCAGAACTTAGTTATTGGGATTCTGATATGCACTTCGGATCTATTGAGGTGCTTATCATCGGTGGTGGAATCGTTGGACTTACGGCCGCTCGAGAGATCGCCATAGCCTGTCCCAGTTGGAGAGTGGTTCTGGTGGAGCGGCATCCCATTGGCTCGACAGCCTCCACTCGCAATGCTGGTTTTGCCTGCTTTGGCAGTGTATCGGAGATCGCAGCAGATCTTGATCGATATGGGTACGACGCTGTACTATCGCAGGTACAGATGCGGAGGCAAGGTCTCGAAGCACTTGCGGATTTTGGGTCTTCGATCGACTTCATGAGATACGGAGGTACAGAAGTATTTCGAGATGAGGAGACTTTTGAGTTAGCTCGGGCACGTATAGCCGAGGTCAACGAGATGATGGGTGCCGATATCTTCTTTGAAGCTGAGCAACGCCTAACCTCCAGGCTTTACCAGAGATGCATTCATAATCGTATTGAAGGACAGCTCCATCCATCCAAATATCATCGGTTATTACAGCGTGAGGCTCTCCGATCAGGAGTTGAACTACTCACAGGGGTGAATGTCGTTGAGATTACTGATGGTCGTCGTTGTTATGAGGTCACTACTGATCATGGCAGCTTTCGATCTCCGCTGTTGCTAAACACCACCAATGCCCTCGCATCACGGTTGGATCCCGAACTTGCAGTTGTTGCAGTCCGTAATCAGGTCATGATGACAGATCCTATGAGTAATCTCCAGCTCAGAGGAACGTATCATCTTGATGGTGGATACATCTACTTTCGAAATGTGGGTGATCGAGTTCTCATTGGAGGGGGTAGACATTTACATAAGTCAGAGCAATCTCATCTTCTGGAACTGAATCCAGATAATCAAAACTATCTCGAGCAACTTCTCCGTGATGTAATTCTGCCAGGCCATTCGTTCACGATTTCTAAGCGTTGGAGTGGTATCCTGTCCGGAGGGGATCACCGACTGCCTATCGTAAAAGAACAACGACCTGGGTACTACGTGGCCGTAAGACTTGCGGGTATGGGAGTTGCTATTGGATCGTTAATTGGGCGAAACGCAGCATCGCTGCTGTTATCTGGTTCGTTAAACGCGACGAGATGATACGTATCAACTGGACAACAGTAATGTTCGTAGCTGCCCAAGGGATTTTATGTGGACAGGTACCATCTTTAGATAGAGGTTCGAATGATTCTGATAGTATTACCTATCTCACAACAATCGCGGATGAGGTCAGCTACTATACCGATGGGACGACAGAATGGGATACTCTTTGGGGTAGGGTACAATTGATTCAGGATAGTCTGTACATGTTCTGTGACAGAGCCGTAGTAGAGGACAAAACATTCGCTGAAGCATATGAAGAAGTTGTGATCATACATCGCGATAGTATCCTGATTTTTTCGGACACACTGCTGTACGATGGTGCTGAGGAAACAGCCATACTAACCAGCCGAGTCATCCTACAAGAAGGAGAGCGTAATGTCTATACACAAGAATTAGAATACTATATCCCAAGTCGCGAGGCGATCTACCGGTCAGGAGGGACATTGACACAAAGAGACCAGGTAGTGACGAGCCAATATGGCTACTACAACACGATTACAAAGACAGCGGAACTATCGGGTAACGTCGACTATAGGGATACATCAATGACCGTATACACGGACAGTATCGTGTACTATACTGATGCGGATCAGATCAATCTGGTGAGTCCGTCACGTATCTCTCGCGATTCCGTAGAGATTTACGCGCAGAGTGGAGTGATCAGAATGAAAATAGAGCAGGGGGTACTCAGCGGTGATGTGCAGGTCAAAACACAGAATGAGCTCATAACATCTGGTATACTCGCCTTTGATGGAATCAAAAACTCCTATCAGTTTTGGGTGCAACCCAAGGCTATCCTTTCTGATGGTATTGCGACAGCGGATACGATGATCTACTACAGGGATGAAGATGTTGTTGAACTCATAGGGCATGCCAGCTATGTTGGAAACCAAGACGTAGTTGATGCTCCATTTATCAGATATAATCTTAGCACAGAGGACTATGCCACTAAGGGACGAGCAAATATCCACAGTGGAGACACAGACATGAGTGCGAATGATGTTTTCATTGACGACTCTGGTGCCACTGTGCTCCAGGGACAGGTTTCCATAAGAGAAGACAGTGGAAAGACCAACATCTACAGTGATTATGCCATATCTCATGATCAGGGGACCCAGATCTACTCTGTCAATGGCCAACCTCTTATGCAATATGTGCTCACAGAGGATACACTCTCTATTAGAGCAGACACCTTGCTCCAACGGGATAGCACTATAACGGAACAGGATACAATAGGGGAGTTCTACCGAGCTCTAAACGATGTGACCCTCTACAGCGGCAATGTGTCTGGCAGAGCGGATCTTTTTGACTACTCCATCTCAGACTCTATGATTATCATGATCGGTAGTCCTGTTTTGTGGTCGGACTCGATACAACTCTCAGCTGATACCATCACCATGTACATATCCGGTGGATCAGTTAAACGTATCGATCAGTCAAGTAACGCATTCATTCTGTCGCCTGACGAGCAGGGCAATCTCAATCAAATCAAGTGCAAACACATCTCAAATCGTATTTCCAATGGTAAGATTGACTCAACCTTTGCAGAACGCAATGTCGAGTTATGTTTTTTAGTCATGAAAGATGGTAAATACGAGGCCGTCAACCGTACTACTTCAAGTAGTATGGTTTTCACATTTGACAATGCCGATATCGAGAGTGTTCGCATGGATGGAAATCAAGAATCAAACATTTATACCTACACCCTGGGAATGGATATCAGTCGATATTATTTAGAAGGTTACGAATGGCGCATCACAGAACGCCCGACAAAGGGCTCCTTTGCTCGTATCATGGATTCGACTCCACAATTGCAGCCCTATGATGAATAGACTTTGGATTATCATGTTCATAGGGGTAATGGGTCACTCGGCACCCGTTACAGCCCAAGTAGATCAGCTGGCCAATGTACAGATACTATTAGAAGAAGGGAGAGTCTCTGAGGTTATCGAGATATACGAAGGTGTGGTCGCTGAAGGGTATTCATCTGGATCTCTTCAGTCCAATCTCGGTCGGCTTTACTATGAGGAAGGAGATCTCCCAAAAGCAATTCTTCACTATGAGCGTGCACAGCGAATTCGCCCAAGTGATGCGTCAATTTCACAGGCGATCGAGGATTTGACGCGAGAGTTGGAGGTACGAATTCCAGAAGTTCCTGACTTTATACTGATCACCGTGTTTCGGAGTGTAGTGCTAAGTATGCCATCGTGGTTTTGGAGTATTGGACAGCTATTTTTTGGTGCTGGTTTTCTATACATACTCTACATGCAGTGGATGGTGAAAAGTCCTAAGAGGTCCGGACAACCATGGCTATATGCCACTGCAGTTATGTGTCTCCTTTTTTTGGTAATGTCGTTTTCGTCTCGATCGATACGCAAGCTTTCCAGCACAGGGATTGTGATGGAGCCGGACACCATGCTGCTAACAGCACCGGATCATCTAAGTCCGGTTGTTAGCGATCTCTCTGAAGGGAACAAGGTGTGGATAGAGGATGTGATTGGTGTATGGTATAAGGTCAGACTGCGAAACCGTGACCAGGGCTACGTACAAATAAAAAAGGTCACCAAAATTTGATGACCTCCTTTTAAATCTTATTCAGTGCGAAGGGTACTTATTCGCTCTCGTTCGACACTTGACTACCAGCTTCACCGACCGTAGTCTCGACTTGCACCGGCGCTTCTGCTGGAATGATGTTGACATAGGTGCGGTTATCTCTCTTTTTTGTAAAAGAGACCGTCCCGTGCTCAAGGGCATATATCGTAAAATCTTTACCCAGACCTACATGCAGTCCAGGGTGGAACTTAGTGCCCCTTTGACGGACGATTATGTTACCCGCTTTTGCATACTGTCCTCCGAACAACTTGACTCCGAGACGTTTACTCTTACTATCACGTCCGTTATCCGTACTACCTACACCTTTTTTGTGTGCCATGACTTATGCTTTGATTGAGTCGATTTTGATCTTAGTAAATAGCTGACGATGTCCGTTTTTGACCTTGTATCCTTTTCTTCTTTTTTTCTTGAAAACGATGACTTTATCACCTTTTTGATCATTGAGCACGGTAGCAGCTACAGATGCTGACTCTACGGTAGGTGCCCCTATTGTGGTCGTGCTGCCATCCTCTATAAGGAGGACATCTTCAAAGGATACTTTCTCGCCTTCTTCTTTGTTCAAGTGATGAACGAAAATCTCTTGACCTTCTTCGACTTTGTACTGTTGGCCAGCTATAGTTACAATCGCAAACA
The DNA here is from genome assembly GCA_038523965.1 of Bacteroidota bacterium. GTDB lineage: Bacteria > Bacteroidota > Bacteroidia > Chitinophagales > Saprospiraceae > JAJRXG01. The sequence continues at coordinate 33,984 of JBCBIX010000001.1, read as the reverse complement.
TGGTATCAGCTCTATCCGATTTCTAAATGGGCCGCAAATGTAGGTTATATCAGCCATTAATGAAAGGACAGAACAGAAGCGTATGAAAATCCTCTGTGAGTAGAAGATGCAGTCAACAAATCTTCTCAGATCTGTGGACACTCTCATGTAGCGACGCCAAAAAAGGCACAAAGTGATGATGGTGAGTAGTAGCCTGAGCGCATTCTCAAAAAACTAAAAAAATCTGACTTGGCTGTTGTTCAACTGGTGTACAGAAATAACGAAGCCCGACAAATGTTGTCAGGCTTCGTTCAGGTCCTTGATATTAGCGAATAAAAAGTAGTCTTATAGAGATCTACATACCCGCTGCATATTTCTTTTCAACGTCGTTCCAATTGATGATGCTGAAGAACGCCTCTACATAATCTGGACGACGATTTTGATAATTGAGATAGTAGGCATGTTCCCAGACATCCAGACCCAAAATCGGAGTACCCTCGCAACCGACACCAGGCATCAATGGATTGTCTTGATTCGGAGTGCTACAGACTTCTACCTTGCCACCTTCGAGAACGCACAGCCAAGCCCATCCAGATCCAAATCTTGTTTTTGCAGCTTTCCCGAACTCCTCTTTGAATCCATCCATTGAGCCATAAGCAGCATCAATGGCATCTGATAAGTCTCCAGACAGCCTTCCTCTATCGTTTGGCGAGATGACTTCCCAAAAGAGGCGGTGGTTGAAGTATCCACCTCCATTATTACGCACAGCTGCGTTAGCCATATCAAGGGATGTTAGAATCTCTTCAATGCTCTTGTCCGCTAAATCTGTGCCTTCGATGGCAGCGTTCAATTTGTTCGTGTAGCCGTTGTGGTGTTTTGTATGATGGATCTCCATCGTTCTTGCATCGATTGCTGGTTCTAAGGCATCATATGCATAACCTAATTCTGGAAGTGTAAAAGCCATGGTCGTTTCTTTATTTGGTTTGAAAATGTAAAGTAATAGCCTTCTGAGAGGAGAACGATAGCGGAAGTAAGAAGTTTACTTTTGTCAGCGAACTTCAAACCATCGCATAAATCGCCACAATGACTCATCGTAAGGAAAAAGATTCGATCGGATATATCGATGTGCCACAACAAAAATACTGGGCTGCGCAGACTCAGCGTAGTACGGAGAACTTTAAGATAGGTTGGCATCAGATGCCCATGGAAGTCATACGCGCCTTTGCTATCCTCAAGAAAGCTGCGGCCATAACTAATCATGAACTCGGAGTTTTAGAGGAGGAGAAGTCCAGGCTGATCGGACAGGTCTGTGATGAGATAACCGCTGGTAAACTGGATGAAGAGTTTCCGCTGGTTGTTTGGCAGACTGGTAGTGGTACTCAGTCGAACATGAATGTGAATGAGGTTATCGCTAATCGCGGTCATGTGCTTCAGGGAGGTCAGCTCACCGACGTGCAGAAAGTCTTGCATCCTAATGATCATGTCAATAAGTCACAGAGTAGTAACGACACCTTTCCTACAGCAATGCACATCGCAGCTTATCGGATGCTCGTCGAGACTACTTTGCCCGGTGTCAAACATCTCCGTGATATGCTCGACGAGAAGGCGAAAAAATACAACACTGTCGTTAAGATCGGTCGCACGCACTTCATGGATGCAACGCCAGTTACCGTGGGGCAAGAGCTGTCGGGGTATGTGTCTCAGTTAGATCACGCCATTCGCGCTATACAGAACACGCTCCCGCATCTCAGTGAGATCGCACTCGGAGGTACAGCAGTAGGTACAGGTCTAAATACACCTGAGGGATATGCTGAAATGGTGGCACAAAAAATAGCAGAGTTGACAGGGCTGCCATTCGTGACCGGAACGAACAAATTCGAGGGACTCGCTGCACATGATGCGATAGTAGAAAGTCACGGCGCTCTAAAGACTGCTGCAGTTTCACTAATGAAGATTGGAAACGATATCCGAATGCTTGCCTCAGGACCTCGGAGTGGCATCGGGGAACTCATGATACCTGCAAATGAGCCAGGATCTTCGATTATGCCAGGAAAGGTAAATCCTACACAGGCAGAGGCGCTTACCATGGCAATGGCTCAGGTTATTGGAAATGATGTTACCATCAATGTTGGTGGCATGACAGGACACTTCGAGCTCAATGTTTTCAAGCCAGTGATGATCTACAACTTTTTAGAATCGGCTCGTCTGATCGGAGATGCCTGCATGAGTTTCGCTTATAAATGCATCATCGGATTAGTGCCCAATGAGGCGCGTATCAAAGAACATCTTGATAACAGTCTGATGCTCGTAACTGCGCTCAATACTAAAATAGGATATGATAAGGCCGCCGAAATTGCGAAGAAGGCGTACACCGAAGGAACAACTCTAAAGGAAGCAGCTATCTCCCTGCAGTATCTGACTGCCACCGAATTCGATGACTGGGTTCGACCTGAACTCATGGTTTGAAATCAACCCTGTCCGAAGCATGTCAAGCTCCATCGAACCAGCCATCCGGATCATGATTATCGATGATCAGCAACTGATCGTGGACAGCCTTGAGATGCTCTTGGATATGGTGGAAGGTATCGATGTAGTTACTACCGTGACGGATAGTAGTATGGTGATTGAGACCTTAGCCGCTAATCCTAAAGTAGATCTACTACTCATGGACTATCACATGCCGAGGCTCGATGGACTTCAGCTAACTCATCAGGTCAAAGAACTTTACCCTGATCTGAAGGTGCTCATGCTAACGGTTAATGAAGATGCGCGAGACATCCAAAATGCCTATGCAGCTGGAGCCTCTGGTTATGTTTTGAAGAAGGTTAATCGACATGAACTGACCAAAGCGATCAGAACTGTCTCTGCGGGTGAGAGATACTTTGGGCAGGGAGCGCTCCAGGCTTTGATGGTTCAAACCGATGAACTCGACGAGATACCGTCGGTGTCGCAGGCTAAGCTGAAGTCACTTACAGGTAGAGAAATAGAAATCATTCGGTACCTATCACAGGAACTATCAAGCGCTGAGATCGCCGAGTCATTGCAGATTTCTGCGGGCACGGTCAGTACTCATCGACACAACATCCTTCGCAAGCTTGGCGTACGAACAACGATTGGAATCGTCAAATTTGCAATTAAGGCGGGTATTGTCAAATAGGAATTCTAATACTTGTTTTGGTTCCAGTTGAATTACTCTCAACATGAATTCGTCCTCGCAACGCCTCCACACGAGAGGCGATGCTCCTTAGTCCAAATCCAGTAGACTTAATTGAAGGGTCATAGCCATGCCCGTCGTCGATGACTTCTATCAGTAATTCGGATGGATTTTCAACCAGGTGGACCTCACATGTAGTTGCTTTTGCATGTTTGATTACGTTGGTGATGAGCTCTGAGACAATGTTATACAACGGATATGCAATCAATTCAGTGACATATGGCTCGGAAGGATTTGAAGTATGATCAAGGCGGATGTTGACTTGTTTGGTGTCATTTAGTTTTCTAATCAGCTCCTGCAGCGATCCATGGAGGCCTTTTTCTTTGAGAAGAGCTGGCACTAAATTATGGGAGATGTGGCGTACGTCTTCATATGTCTCCTGGAGCATTTCTATTGTACTGTCCACAACTCCTTTTTGATTACCGCTTAGTCCATCTTGGACAGATTCAAGTCGCCATCTGGCCGCAGCCAGTTTGGTGTTGACATTATCATGCAGTTCTGCAGCCAGACGTCTTCGTTCCTGACTTTCTCCCTTGTAGAGGGCCTCTTTGGTCTTTATCTGTTGTTTTTGTAAAGCCAGATAACTCTTTTTCAGAGCACTATTTTTGCGCAGGATGAGTAGGCCACCGATAAGGGTTAGCACGAATAGACTTAAAATCAAGTTACGAGTGACCTTAGACTTACTTTCTGTGAGTGCATTAATTTGATTTTCACGAATGGCGACCTCGTATTTAGATTGTAATTCATCGTACTTGCGTTGCACTTCACCATCATTCATCTTGGAGTCCGCTTCCATGACGAGTTCGTGATAGATGAGAGCTTGTTTGTAGTCATTGAGATTCTTGTAGTTGTTGAATAGAACTTCATGAAGTCGTGACTTGAATTCTATGTTGTTTGTTTCTGATAGGAACTCTTCAACTTTCTTATAGATTCTATTCGCCTTAAGGTAGTCGCCTTCCTCTTCTAATACTCTGCCACGTTCCAAGTAGAGTCCCATACGTGGATAGACCAAGTTGTAAGCCAGACATAAGCTATCGGCGATTTTGAAATGAAACGCTCCCTTATCAGACTGTCCTAAGCGATCATAAAGTCCTGCCAGTACGGCATGATTATCAGCGATGATATTAGGATTGGATATCTCAGGTAGCAGATCTTGTACTTGAAGGTAATAGTCCAGGGCTTTTTGATTATCGCGATTTCCATCCAGCCCGTAGTAATAGTAGTCACCATACCAATCGAGCATTAGGCAGAGGCTATTTTTACCATTAGCGGCTCTGGCATAGGGTAGTCCTTCTTGAATTGTGGACTTGCATTCTTCGTATAGCTCCGAGTTGCTCAAGAGAAAAGCTTTTAGCACGTAGGCGAAAGCTAATTCTTGTAATTTTCCACTTGCTGGTTTTAATGCATCTATTGCATCTGAGTAGCTTTCTAATGCCTCACTGAATTCGCCTCTAAAGTCATGGTATCGCCCCTGTGCTCGCTGATACATTCCACTCGCGCTTTGCCATTCGCTACCAGTAATAAGAAGCTGCATGGTATCCAAAAAGAGCTCTGTGCGGGAGTCCTGACTTCGCGCGAGGGTCTCGATGATGTAGTTATACTGCCAGATGACTTGACTATCGCGATCGATAGGATCGGGGAGTCTTTTTTTCTCTTCAAGTTGTCTTTCGAGTTGGGAGATATCAGTTTGGCAGTTCAGACTCAACGGCAGTGCCCATAGGATCAGAATCGTAATTACGCGACACCGACTAAATAGGAATGCTTTAGTAGAGAGCTTCATAACAAAGAGAGGGGTGTAGATGCTTGTTCGAAGTAAACACTTCTCTTCGTCTATATATATCTATATAGATAGTGGTACTAAAAATCTATAGATCTATGTATTTCATGAATCAAATATGGATGACAATTTTGGATAATAATTAGCCACACTACAATTCAATGAGTCAGATGATACTTCCTTCTATATCTGATCGAGAACGTCAGGTGCTCAGATTGATCGCTAATGAGTATACCTCTCGAGAGATAGCAAGTATGCTTTTTATCAGCAATCATACGGTCATCTCTCACCGAAAGAGTATGATGACAAAGTGGCAAGTGAGTAACGTAGCTGGCTTAGTTCGTGTCGGTTTTCAAGAAGGAATTTTACAATAATCATAATATGAATAAGGTATTGATTACAGTCCTAATCATCGTATCGTCGGTAATGAGAATGCCTGGTCAGACACAAGCCGAGATCATTGGAAATAATACATCTCACACAGCCGCCTTCACTGCGATTAAACAAGGAATGACGAACGGAAATCTTGATCAAATTGGAGTTCGTGCTCGATCTGAAGGGGCGGGCCAAGGATGGAACTACGGAGTGCTTGGTGAGGCTTTTGGAGGTAGCACAGAACAGTTTGGTGTATACGGTACAAGCAGTGTTGTGGGTGTTTATGGCGCATCGCAAGGTGCTTGTGTCTTTGGGCAGGTATTTGGAGGCAGTACATCAGCATTTAGAGTTGCCATATTCGGAGATGTTACTGCGGATGCCGGAGTCGGCGCCAATGGAAGTGGGATATTACAAGCAGGTAGGTTTAATGGAGACGTGGAGTATACAGGTGCTTTATTGTCACCATCTGATAGAAAGTTCAAGAAGAACATTTCTAACATAGGTCCAGTGCTGAATCAGGTCTTAAAGTTGGGAGTCGTATCGTATGAGTATAAATCAAATCAGTATGACTTCCTTTCAAAAAGAGAACAAGTAGGATTCGTAGCTCAAGATGTAAAAGAGGTCTTCCCTAACTTGGTACATCAATCGGCCATCCCAAGAAAGACCGGTGAGTCAACAGATCAGTATAACAAGGATTTTTCCAATAAGCGTTATCTCGCTGTGGATCACGTCTCTCTCATTCCTGTGTTGACAAAAGCAATTCAAGAATTGCATCAAGAAAATCAACTCCTGATCTCTCGAATCTCCAAATTAGAATCTGCTTTGATCTCTCTTGCCCAAGAGTAGTTTCATTTAGTTCGGATGAGGAGATTTCTTTTTATCTACTACACGTTGAAGTAGATGGCTTGTACATAGGCTCGTGTCCTGAGGAAGGTTGAGTTCCTATTCAACTTTTGTAGAGCTTTCGAAAGTCGTCAAGGTCAGAGTAATATTGAGCAACTCCATTTGTGATCTGAATGATGTGATCAGAATGACGAATAAGGGTATCGACATCGTGGCTGGCCCAGAAGATGGAGTATCTATTTTGCAGTTGATCTGACACGATAGTTTGCATCACCTGATCACGGAGCGCTCTATCCAGAGCAGTTGTTGGTTCATCAAGTAGGAGGACCTCGGGTTTTCTCGCCAAGGCTCTGGCAATGGAGATTCGCTGCCGCTGTCCTCCAGAGAGGGTGTCGATGTGCCGATCTCCCAGATCTTGAATTTCCAATGAAGTCAGCAGTGAGAGAATTCTTCGATCTCTCCTGTGTGATGATGGGGTTGCAAAGTCAATATTTTCATTAACGGTCATGTTGGGGAAGAGTGCGTCTGATTGGAATACAAATCCGAGTTCTCTGTCTTCGGTGGGGATGTACGCCCCGGATTCACTGTCATACCATGTCTTATTATCTACGATGAGTTTCCCTTCATCTGGCTGAGTTAGCCCAGACAGGATTCGTAGTAATGTGGTTTTCCCACTTCCTGAGGGACCCGTTATTCCGATGATCTGACCAGAGGGGATTTTGCATGCCAGCCTGAGCGTAGAGACATACTGGTTGCGCTTTCTGGGTCTGTTCGATCCCAGTGTTTTAGATATCTGGATCTGGATCATCTACAGTGGAACAGACTTAGAGGGTCGACTGTAGGTCCAGACGAGGGAGGTCATTGCCAACAAGAAGAGGATGAGCGCATAGACATGGGCCTGTCTGTAATCCATCATTTCAACAGCATCAAATATGGCTATCGATGCAACTCGTGTTCGATCCGGGATATTCCCACCGATCATCAGTACTACACCAAATTCGCCGATTGTATGTGCGAAGGTTAGGACCAGTGCCGTGATGATTTGTGGTCTGATATTAGGCATCAAAACTCTCAGGAATATGGTACTTCTGGACTTGCCCAGCACACGAGCGGCTTCCTCATACGACCGAGGAAGGTCCAGTATGCCCGAGCGTATCGGGTGAATCATAAATGGTAAGCTGTAGATCATAGAACCAATCACAAGTCCCGGGAATGTAAAAACCAGCCGTAGTCCAAGTGTCGATTCCAGCCAAGTCCCAACCACGCTGTTTGGGCTCAGACAGATCAAAAGATAAAAACCAAGCACCGTCGGTGGCAGTACAAGCGGTAACGTCACAAGTGCTTCTACGAAAGGTCTGATGCGACTTTTAGTCATCGTGATCCAGTAACAGATGGGAAGTCCAAAGACAAAAAGGCATAGAGTTGTAACAAAGGCCAGTTGAAGTGTCAGCCATATCGGAGACCAGTCGACCATCACTGACTATTGGTTTTTGATCTCACAGGTTGAATCCCTTTAGTTTGATATCCGTATTGCTCCAGCACCATAGTAGCCTGATCGGATTGCAAATAATTCACAAATGCGATTGCGTCCGACTTCTTTTTGATCGGAAGGGCGACGTGTGTGATCGGATCATAGAGCGAACTGTCGATCGATAGGATTTTATATTTCGTTGTATCCAGACGATGTGTTAATCCCCGAGATGTGATGGCCATAGCACAACTACCCGATACCAAGAATTGTAGAGCCTGTAGGGCGTTTTGCCCGTAGACGAGACGGGGCTGTATGTTATCAGTTATACCCAGACTCTGGAAGAGAACTATTGATGCCTCTCCAAACGGAGCCACCACAGGATTTGCGACTGAGATCAGACCATTATTGGAACTCGTCAGCAGTTCGGTAAGATCTGCTCCAAGTTGTTCGTCATGCACTAAGATCAATGAACCTAAAGCGAAGGTCATGGGCCCATTTACATCCTTGAGATGAGAGCACACACGAGCCGCATGAGTGCTGTCGGCAGAGAGAAAAACATCGTACGGTGCACCCTGAATCACCTGCGCAGCCAAGGCTCCGGAGGACCCGAGGACGACTTGGATGTCTATGTCAGCTATCTCTCCATATTGGTCTGCGAGAGTAGATATCGCATCACCCATGCTTGAGGCCGCAGCTATAGTCAACTTGGTAGAAGTATCAGTCCCACAAGCTACTGTGCACAGTAGTCCTATCCAGAGAAGGGTTCTGACTCTATACTTGAGGCCTGGATAGTCGATGATCATAAAAAAACTCACTCTGGCAATAAGAGGATTAGAAGCAAAAAAGCAACTTCTTGCACTCGTTTGGAATTCGAATGTCGAAACTTATCTATTCTCCAAAGAAGTACTATGCTCCAGCTTCGTGAAAACGACTTGAATAAGATCATTCTCATTGGTGATCGTGTGTTACTTCGCCCTACTAAGCCATCACAACGAACAGAGAGCGGCCTGCTCCTGCCTCAGGGCATGCATAAATCCGAAGAACTTCGCACTGGCTATGTGATAAGAGTCGGCCCTGGTTTTCCAATCCCGATGCTCCAGGATGACGACCAACCCTGGAAGGACGAACGCGATAATGTCAAGTATGTCCCACTCCAACCAAGGGAAGGGGATCTGGCTGTCTATCAGCAGAACAGTGTCTATGAGATCCAGTTTAATGGCGAAGATTATGTCATCGCTTCCCATCGAGCCCTCCTCATGGTCGTGAGGGATGAAGACCTATTGGCTGATTTTTAATGTCTGAAGTTGAGTGCGTTAGTCTTTCGGTACTATTATGTTTCTTTACGAAATATTATTTTGCAGGACAAATTTACAATGGCTAATTGGCGATTTGTGAGATAATGAGTTCGCCATATTTCGCTGGCCACAAATAATATTTTAAAGTCACAATCATGTCAGACACAAAGCTGGACAATATAGATCTCAAGATTCTCAGACTTCTCCAGGAGAATAGCAAGATTACCAACCTCGATCTATCCAAGCGCATAGGCCTCTCGCCGGCACCTACTCTGGAGCGAGTTAAGAAGTTAGAACACTCAGGGGTCATCCAGAGCTATCATGCCAAGGTAGACGCGAGCAAGCTTGGACTGAATGTCAGCACGTTTGTGCTGGTATCATTGGCGTGGCAGAAGGAAAATGCTCTGGACAGTTTCATCCAAAAGATCCAAAAAGTAGATGAGGTTACTGAAGTTTACATCATAACTGGAGATGGAGATTTTTTGCTTCGTGTGGTCTGCGCGGATATACCTGCATATGAGCAATTATTGTTCAAGAAATTATCACAGATAGAAGAAGTGGAGAGACTGCGTACACTGATGACGCTATCTAAGGTGAAGAAATCTAAAGTCCTTCCGTACCCTTACGAGTAGGGTTGACTAATTCCATCTTCTGGCAGCTGTCCACCATAGATAGCCCCACAGCCTCGACCATAGTTGGTACGATGCATTTGTCAGGTCACGACGCACTTGCGCATTGGCCTTATATCGAGACACTCATAGGTCATTACCATTTTATCTACACGGAGTCATCACTTTCAGGGGATGCTCAGGCATTTCTCCAAAATCACATGATGTTACCTGATGGGGTTAGTTATCAGCACTATCTGACAACTAATCGGTGGCGGCGCATGCGAGATACCTTTATAAGATACTATCAGATAGATATCTCCTTGTATGAGAGGGTCCACCCTCTGTTTGTGATCTCAATGATCCAAAAAAAGATATTGGATGATGATGGTCTTGCCTTAGATCAAATGATCTGGGACACGGCTGGGCGTAGTTCAAAGACCGTGGTGGGTATCGAAACACCAGAAGAACAAGTCGAAGTACTTCGCCAACTATCACTCAGGCGTCAATACCGTGAGTTGTGTAGACTGTCTCTCCATGTGAGTGGACAGGTTCGCAAACTGCGGCGTCTCTCCAAAGCCTATCGGCATATGGATATCTATGGACTGTATAAAATGAGTAGAGATTCGATTCGAGCGGAGTCTCGCGTTCTACTTTCAGATCGCAATCTCAGGATGGCAGATCGTATTTGGAGCTGGCATCATGAGAATCCATCATTGTTTAGTTTTGGCGCCGGTCATCTCGCCGGAGCCAATGGTGTGTTAGCTATACTCAAGCGTCGAGGTGCCAGCCTGAGAGCCATTTCCCATCAAGAAATAGGATTACTATGAGCAATGCCCGCAAAGTCACCGTCAATTTGGACATCGAACTTAACGAGTCGAATGTGCCAACAGATATCACGTGGAAAAGCGATGATCCTCCTTCTGATGGCAAAGAAGCACCGGCGAAGGCCTTTTTCCTTTCTCTATTTGACAAAGATCAGCTCGAGACTCTTAAGATCGATCTGTGGACAGAAAAGTTCGAAGTAGGGGAAATGGACCGAATGATGTACTACACACTCAAGGGATTAGCAGATAGTTATCACAGAGCTACTAAAAAGGCCAATATGGCCAACGATATCGCCAGATTCGCCCAATACTTTGGAGAAGAAACGGGAATCCTCAAACCCAAGAAGTAAGGGTAATTGATAGGTTCTGTTTTTTCTTTATGTATAAATAGCTCATTATCAGCATAGAATACATTACGATCCTATCATATTTTAAGAATATGTTATATGTTAGCGCTGAGAGAAACAGGCTATGCAAGATCCGGTATCGGTACGGTTCGTCACGTGTTTTAACCATCTCAAGGACAAAGGGATCGTTAGGTCTGCCCGTCAATTTGCCCTCTCTATCGATACTTACCCGCAGAGTTTAAACGAAATTCTCAAAGGTCGACGGGATGTTACCATCGCCATCCTGCGGTCGTGTATCCAAGAGTATCAATTGAATAGCGAGTACTTATTCACTGGATATGGCCGAATTCTCAAAAGTGAGGTCGAGGAGGACCGTCAGAAAGGACAGATTCATTCCTTCGGATCCTTGCTGGCACAACAACGCGCATCGATTGACAGTCTCAGTATGACCATTGAGCGACTTGTATCTCAAGGTGGTCAGATAACATCCTTATCTCCAGAGCCCCAACTGCCATCGAAGGGGTAGGGGAAGCATCTTTAGCTCAATTTTTTCTTTTGTGGGTGCGTCAGACAGTAGTATCCCCAGCTGAAACAAATCTATTGACAGGTTAAATCGGCTATCGGTTCTAATCTCGCCCCACCATTCGGCCATTGCCTTTGACCAATGGATGTCGTCTATGACTAACATACCTCCAGGTGCCAGTAATTGAAGATAATGTGGCCAAAGCTCCCTTTGAATCATAGAGTTGTGTGCACCATCGATGTAGATGACGTCGAATCGATCAGATGCCGTAATCAGGTCGGGCAGAACTTCTAAGAAGTCTCCCAGGATAAAATTTATTCCACTTAACCATGATGGCGCCTTTGTTTTGGCGATGTCATGAAATTGTTGATTCCTTTCTATTGTGGTGAGTCTGGCTGATGTGTTTTTGGCGAGATAGTAAGTGGAAATTCCCAAGCAAGTACCAAGTTCCAGAATGCTGTCAGGATCTTTCCACATGATCAATCTATTGAGGAACATACATTTTCTACGACTACTTACAGCATGGCGAGCAACCTGGGCGATTGTTCGAGGTGGATTCTCATTTGTTAGGATATCTATTTTTAACAGCTGTCGTCGCAGGGTTTCAATCTCGGCACTCTTTGGATCTGGAGTGCCGGACCGAAGGATCACGTGCTTAACCCAATCGACGAGATAGGGGCTATCTATGGTATCTATAGACTTTGCGTCCTTCATCCACTTCAGCAGGAGATAAGCTCGCTGCATCCAATGGTATGACCGTTCTTTCATGATAGCAAAGTTCACTCTTCAGGTCAGGATCTCACCTAAAAGGACCTCTTGTCTGACAGCTAAATCTTGTGTTATTTTGCGCCTCCATTAGAAGTGGTGATTGTAGCTCAGCTGGTTAGAGCGCCGGATTGTGGTTCCGGAGGCCGCGGGTTCAAATCCCGTCTTTCACCCCAAACCTTAAAGACCCTGCCATAATTGGTGGGGTTTTTTGTTTCACTTATTCGTAATGGTTGCCCAGAGTCGTTGTCTCATGGAGGTCCTTCATCTTTTACGTAACACCTCGAACTTGGTTGCAAGCATTGCAAAAAAAAAAGACTCCAGAATTTCTGGAGCCTTTCAGATTTAAGTCATAACCTGATGTGAACCAGGCACTACATATTCTTGATAATTTCTTCACCAAACTGTGAGCAGCTAACCTTAGTCGCATCTTTCATGAGACGTTCAAAGTCGTAGGTTACCTTCTTACTCTTGATGGCTCCCTTGATTCCTTTTTCGATGAGGATGCCAGCTTTTTTCCAGCCCATGTACTGTAACATCATTACGCCTGACAGGATAACGGAACTCGGATTCACTTTGTCCTGACCAGCATATTTTGGCGCCGTACCATGGGTGGCTTCGAAGACAGCTATACCCGTTTCATAATTAATATTTGCTCCAGGAGCGATACCAATTCCACCAACTGCTGCGGCAAGCGCATCCGAGATATAGTCACCATTCAGATTAAGTGTTGCGATGACATCGTATTCGGCTGGACGAAGAAGGATTTGTTGTAGGAAGGCGTCCGCGATCACGTCCTTAACGATGATCTCTCTTCCTTTATGATCGATCACTTGCCATGGGCCACCATCGAGATCCTTCGCCTCAAACTCGCGCTTGGCGAGCGCATATCCCCACTCTTTGAACTTGCCCTCGGTGAACTTCATGATGTTTCCTTTGTGCACCAGAGTGACAGAGTCTCTCTTGTTGTCGATAGCGTACTTAATCGCTGAACGTACAAGACGTTCTGTACCTTCCACTGAAACGGGCTTCACTCCAAGAGATGCAGTGTCGGGGAAGCGAATCCCGGTCACACCCATTTCCTCGATGAGAAATTGTTTCATCTTATCATTCTCCTCAGTACCATGTAAGTACTCGATACCGGCGTAGATGTCTTCAGTATTTTCTCTGAAGATGACCATGTCTACAAGGCCTGGTTTCTTGACTGGGCTGGGTACACCTCGGTACCACTTTACTGGACGGACACATGCGTAGAGATCCAAGATCTGGCGGATGGCTACATTAAGAGATCGAAACCCACCACCAACAGGAGTAGTCAGTGGTCCTTTGATGGCTACAAGATGCTCGGCGATCCCATCAGTGGTTTCTTTAGGGAGCCATTCGCCCACCTTTTCGTTGGCTTTCTCGCCAGCATAAACTTCTTTCCAATGGATTTTGCGCTTACCGTCGAATGCTTTTTCGACAGCGGCGTCGATAACCTTTTGGGCTGCAGCCCAAATGTCTGGACCGATGCCATCACCTTCGATAAATGGGATAATTGGATCGTTCGGCACTTGGAGCTTGCCACGACGGGATAGGGTTATTTTGGTACCACTCATGATGTTAACTTTTGTATTAGAGGTAACGGCTTAGCGCCGCATAATCAGGGCGCGAAGGTAGGGAATATCACTCATGCACAGCTCTGAGGGCCGTTCTGAATCAGTAGATCAGAAGGGTAAGTCGTCGAACTCTTCACTCGTTTTGGGTGCGTCTTTCATCGTGGGCCAATTACTTGGATCTGACGGCGCAGATGGAGCAGTTGCGGCAGGTGATGTCTGAGCAGCCTCGATGCGCCAGCCTTGGATCGAGTTGAAGTACTTGACCTCCCCCTGCGGACTGGTCCACTCTCTCCCTCTAAGGTTGATACTAACCTTGACAGGCTGTCCTACTGTGTAAGAATCCAGCATTGATGTTTTATCCTTGACGAATTCAATGGAGATATGCTGAGGATACATCTCGTCTGTTGTTACCACCAGCAGACGTTTGGTAAAACCATTGCCTACTGTCTCAGTCTGACCGATCAACTTGATTTTGCCTTCTACTTCCATGGACTATTCTTTGGTCGCAATGATATACTAATTATGTGTAATGTATCTCCCACAAACATTACAAACGCATGACAATCTAAGTAGCTCTTGAAGCTAATTTTGTGACTACAGGATGCTGGATAATTACAAGCATATCACGATCACCCACCGCAGTCTCAACGTGGAGGATCTCGGACGACTGATCATCCGCTATAATGACGAAGCACAGTTAGTCAATCAACTCGAATCTGTCAAGACAACCACAGGACAGGAAGAAGTACTCTATTTGAATACGTGTAATCGTGTTGTTTTCTTATTCTATGGCGAGAAGCCGCTCACCCACGCAGATGCTGTGTCCCTGTTTCGGACGATCAATCCAGATTTCACAGTAGAAACGAATGTAAATCTTGAGAAGGTCGTTCGCATCAGTAAGGGTAAAGCCGCGATAACCGAGGTATTGGAGTTGGTGTCGTCAATCGATTCTTTAGTTGTGGGTGAACGTGAGATTTTCCGCCAGTTTAGGGCTGCTTACGATTTTGGTTGGAAGAATGGATTATGTGGGGATCGCCTACGACTTCTTGAGAAGACTGCTGTACGTGCAGCAAAGGATGTGTATACAAATACTGCGATAGGTGCAAAGCCGGTGTCGGTAGCATCATTGGCTATCCAGTCTTTCTTATCCAAGAATGTCGATCGATCGGAGCGTATTCTCTTGGTTGGAGCTGGTGAGACCAATCGCACTATCGGACGATTTCTTAAAAAACACGGCTACGGCAAGCTTTGCATTTTTAATAGATCTCTCAATAATGCAAAAGAGCTCAGTGATGAGTTGGGTGCTGAGGCGCGCCACTTGGGAGACCTGGAATGCTATTCAGATTCATTCGGTGCACTGTTTACGTCGACCTCAGCGCAGGAGCCGATCATCACGGAAACTCTCTGGTCGGGTATCGCGGGTAATGAATTGAAGGTGATAATCGATCTATCGATACCACATAATGTAGAGCGCTCTGTCGCTCAGCTTCCTACTGTGAGCTACACCAGTATCGATAGTATTCGAGTGTTAGCAGAGGACAATCTGAAGTATCGTCGTGGCAATATAGCAGCGGCACGCATGATCCTCGGCCAGCACCTTGACGAGTTCCACAAGATGTACGAACGTCGAAAAGTGCAACGTGCTTTCAGACATCTTCCTACAGAGATTAAATCTGTAAAAGATCGCGCCTTGAATAAAGTGTACAAGGATCAGATATCAACACTATCTCCAGAAGTGCAAGACTTAATCCAGGAGATTGCTAATTACATGGAGCGCAAATGTGTCGCCGTTCCGATGCGCTTAGTCAATGAGGCAGCCAGCACATTGTAGGCTGAATAGTCCTTTGCACCTTTACAATTCTCTTTTATGAAAATCTGGGCTATGGAGTCTCGTTCATTTGTTTTATTCCTAATGCTGATACCTGTTCTCGCGTACACTCAGGGAAGATTCATGAATGTCGAGATCAAGAGTACACAGCTTACGGATCGACATTACATGTTACAGGGTGCAGGAGGCAATATTGGACTCTATGTTGGTGACGAGAAGGCATTTATGATCGATGACCAATTCGCTCCCCTCTCTCAGAAAATAATGGCCGAAATCGATAGTATCAGTCAGTTACCAGTGTCCATCTTGGTTAATACCCATTGGCACGGCGACCATACTGGAGGTAACGAGAACTTTGGGACTGCTGGAGCAATGATCATCGCTCACGATAATGTTCATGTGCGCATGAGTCAAGAACAAAATCGCGGAGGTAAGATAACCGCAGCAGCACCGGTTATCGCCCTTCCTGTCATCACCTTTGATGAAGGCTTGACTTTCCGTGATTTAGAAGAGCCAGTTATGATGATCCATGTCGATAGCGCGCATACTGATGGAGATGCCTTTGTGTGGTTTCCAGAGAGTAATGTATTGCATATGGGTGATTGCTTTTTTCACAAGCGGTTTCCCTATATCGATCTGAACTCGGGAGGTAGTTTTCGTGGTGCGATATCGGCCGTAGAAAGAGCTCTACTGATCATAGACCAAGACACACAAATCATCCCTGGTCACGGACCGATGGCCTCGATGCAAGACCTTCTTTACTATCGTACCTTCTTGATGACGATTAGAGATCGCATGATTTCAGAACTTCAGGATCACAAAACGCGAGAAGAAATCAATTCGGCTGAGATAGTAGCCGGGTACGAGGACTTGAACTGGGCATTTATTACTGCCGATCGATTTGTAGACATTGTCTTTGCCAGCATGTCCGACGAATAGTTTTGGATGGATAGGTCAGATTGCCTTGAGTTGATTTACGTAGATGTCGTTCTGACTTTCCTTTGGGATCGCTTGAGTGAATCCTTCTGGATATCTCAAGCCATTTCGTACTTTCGACGCAGAACCACCCGATCTCACTCAAAAGTCCGGCTTAGTGTCTCAACTTGACCTTAATCAGCGTCTCCGATCAGGAGATCCTGAATTGTTGCGAGGACTCTATACTTCTGTTCTTCCTTCTGTCAAGTCATGGATACAGAGTAATTCTGGTACCACCGAAGATGCCCTGGATATTTTTCAAGATTCGATTGAAGCCTTGATACGCAAGGCAGTAGCCAGCGGTATCGGTCACGATTCTAACATTGAGGCCCTTCTTACTCAAATATGTAAGAACAAGTGGATCGATAAAATCCGAAAGAAAAAGACTGAAGACAAGGTAAGATCTGAGAATCCGCTACGATATGAGGATGACTACAGCAGCGAGGAACATCTGATCGCCATCGAAGAAGAGGAGTTGAGGCAACGGAGTCTACATACTTCGTTTAGGCGACTATCGAGTACCTGTCAACAATTGTTAGAGATGGTTATGACAGGGCAAGATGTCAAGTCCATCGTCAAGAAGCTCGGTATGTCGAGTCCAAACACGATGTACAGACGTAAACACGCCTGCATGGAGTCATGGAGAACATATTTAAATGATGTGCGCATAGGATCATGACAGTAGACGACCAAAAATTATTAGCCTATCTCGATGGACAGCTTCCTGATACGGAGATGGATGCCATCGCCAACCTGGCAGAGAGGGATCCAGAGGTGATGAGTCGACTGGCCGAGTATCAGGATATGACAAAGTATCTGCGTGATCGCCCAGTCACTGAGGCTGCATTGCAAAACCTACATCGTGTCCATACTGATGTTCTCAAGGTCGAGTCTACGCTACCGCGTACCCCAACTGTGGGTACCAAAGGTCAGATGAGGAACCGCCGGTTAGTACTCGTGTTGCTTTCCTTACTTGCCCTGGGGGCAATTGCCTTGGCGATCCTATACCAACCTACTCCTTCGGATGAGTCATCGCCGGAGATCCTATACGCGGCTTATTTCGATCCAGCTGAAATTTCTTTCGCGACTCGTGACCGGCAGACTGACGAGGAGTTACTGGACGCGGCAGAGATGTTTAACAATGGCCAGTATAATCAAGTCATCACTCTACTTGAAGGTAGGGTAGAGCCAAAGGCGCGCTATGCCCTTGGTATATCACTTCTTGATCAGGGAAGGACTATCCAGGCTCGACAAGTGTTTGATGAATTGAGGCGAGATCAGACGATTTATTCTGATGATGTGTATTGGTACACTGGTTTATCTCATCTGAGGGATGGTAATACACTGCAGGCGATCACAGCATTTCAGTTAATAGATAGATCATCTAACAAGAAGCGTGCTGCTGAGTCCATCCTTGAGAAACTATCCGACTGAGATAAGATCCAACAAAAAAGCCCATCCTTGAAGGACGGGCTTCGGTATATCTTTTGTGTGTTGCTCTCTATGAGGCTGCTAAACCAGTTACAAACTTCTGGAGCTTACTTTTTACGTTAGCAGCTTTGTTTTTGTGCCATAGCTTTCTCTTGGCCAACTTATCCACCATGCTAACAACACGAGGCAGAAATTCACTCGCTTCCTTTGCATCAGTCATCTCACGAAGCTTCGCGATGGATGTTCGAGTGCTTTTCTTGTAGTAGCGATTACGTAGTCGCTTCTTCTCGTCTTGTCGGATTCTCTTCTTAGCAGAACTATGATGAGCCATAAATTATCTTCTTCTTTCTTAACTGGCGCGCAAAAGTAAGGTATTCTATTCATTGGCGAAAGGCCACTCCTGGATTGATTAGTGCTACTGGCGATTTTTTGCAACAGTAGACGCATCATCCACTGGGTATTTTGATACATCTTTGTCAGTCAATCCAACACGCGCGAGCGTTCGCTCATGGCAGATTATTCCTACGTTTTCAACGCTCACCCTTCTTTTATCGATCAGATGTATCAGCGTTTTCAGGCTGATCCAACCAGCGTAGAAGATGGGTGGCGGTCATTCTTTGAGGGTTTTGAATTTTCAAAGGGTGGTAATGGATCTACGGTCGCAGTAGCCCCTATCACCTCTGATCAAAGTCTGGAGAAGGAGTTCAGCGTCATGTCCGTAATTCATGGTTATCGTGATCGAGGACATCTACTATCTACTACGAATCCGATCATGTCTCGACGAGATCGTGCTCCTCATCTTGAGTTGGCAGATTATGGTCTCGAGGAGGCGGATCTATCCAAACGATTTGCCGCGGGCGCTGAGATAGGCATGTCCAACGCGACACTACAAGAAGTCATCGATAGACTGAATCGGATTTACTGCAGTAACATAGGATTCGAATATGCCCATATCGAGGAGAAGGAACGCAAAATGTGGTTACGTGACAAGATCGAAAATCGTAGTCTCGATGACTCGTATGGTCTTTCGCTTGATAAAAAGAAACGTATCCTCAACAAGCTCAATGGAGCCGTTGGATTCGAGAGTTTCTTGAATTTGAAGTACGTCGGTCAGAAGCGATTTTCTCTTGAAGGAGGTGAGTCGACCATTCCAGCGCTCGACTCCATCATTCAACAAGGTGCTTCGGAGGGTGTCGAAGAAGTGATTATCGGAATGGCGCACAGAGGAAGGCTTAATGTTTTGGCCAATATCATGGGCAAAACCTACGAGCACATCTTCAATGAGTTCGAAGGAACGGCAGTGCCGGACCTCAGTTTTGGTGATGGTGACGTGAAGTACCACCTCGGATATTCCTCTATCGTGGAGGCGGGGGATCGGTCAGTCCATCTTAAGTTGGTTCCCAATCCCTCTCATCTCGAATCAGTCGATCCCGTTGTAGAAGGCTTTGCTCGAGCAAAGGCTGATATACTTTATGGCAGCGACTACGATAAGATCTTGCCGATCCTCATCCACGGAGATGCTGCAGTGGCTGGACAGGGTGTGGTCTATGAGACAGTTCAGATGAGTAAGCTGAAGGGATATTACACTGGAGGGACGATTCATTTTGTGATTAATAATCAGGTCGGATTCACTACGGATTATGATGACGCCCGATCGTCTACATATAGCACTGGAGCTGCAAGTCTGGTACAGGCACCAGTCTTCCATGTGAATGGTGATGACCCCGAGGCAGTTGCATTTGTTGCCGAGTTAGCTACTGAGTATAGACAGCGATTTAACAATGACGTCTTCATTGATATGGTGTGCTATCGACGACATGGCCATAATGAAGGGGATGATCCAAAATTCACTCAACCTCGGATGTACGAGTTCATCCAAAAGCACAAGAACCCTCGAGAAATCTATGCTGCACAGTTAGTTAGTCGAGGAGATGTTGAGAAGGAGCTTGCAGAAGAGATGGAGGCCTCATTCAAGACTGACCTTCAGGCTCGACTGGATAGTGTGAAGCAAAAACCACTGCCATATACTTATCAGCAGCCAGAACAGGCGTGGCGATCATTGAAAAAAACAAAGGAGGCGGCAGACTTCCAAGAATCGCCGAAGACCGGCATCAGTAAGGCCAAGATCGATCATATCCTAAATCACCTCATGAATTTACCTGAGGGGTTCGAACCTCTTTCGAAGGTGAATCGACTCCAGAAAGGGAAAAGAAAGATCCTTGAGAATAAAGAATTGGATTGGGCACTGGCCGAGCTTATGGCCTACGGTTCGATCCTAATGGAGGGTAAAGATGTGCGAATGAGTGGTCAGGATGTCAAGCGAGGGACTTTCTCTCATAGGCACGCCATATTTAGACATAAGACCACTTTTGAGGAGCACAATAGACTCGATGGCCTCGATCCTAATCAAGGAAAGTTTAGGATATTCAACTCACTTCTTTCTGAGTTTGCCGTACTCGGATTCGAGTATGGGTATTCCCTGGCTTCTCCAGAAACCTTGGTGTTGTGGGAAGCCCAATTCGGAGATTTCTATAATGGTGCTCAGACTATCGTAGACCAATATGTAACTGCCGCCGAAAGTAAATGGCAGCGGATGAGTGGTCTTGTGATGTTATTACCTCATGGCTACGAAGGTCAGGGACCGGAGCACTCGAGTGCGAGGTTAGAGCGATTTCTGCAACAAGGGGCGGAGTTC
Organism: Bacteroidota bacterium; assembly: GCA_038523965.1. Taxonomy (GTDB): domain Bacteria; phylum Bacteroidota; class Bacteroidia; order Chitinophagales; family Saprospiraceae; genus JAJRXG01. Next base: position 13,433 of record JBCBIX010000001.1, on the reverse strand, counting down.
AATATCACTATTGCCAACATTACTCAGCCGGCTAACTTTTTTCACGCTTTGAGACGTCAATTGGTGAGACCGTTTCGCAAGCCATTGATCGTGATGTCGCCTAAGTCACTTCTTCGTCATCCCAAATGTGTTTCCTCCATCTCCGATTTCCAGTCAAACAAGCGATTCCTCGAGATTATCGATGACGAAAATGTCGGGAAGAAGGTGAAAAGCTTGTTACTGTGTACTGGTAAAATCTATTTCGATCTCCTCGAGTACAAAGAAGAACATGGGAGAGATGACGTGGCTATCGTTCGGATGGAGCAGTTATATCCATATCCAATGCAGCAGATGGACACCATATTCTCGAAGTATGCTGGTACGAAAGTGCGCTGGGTACAAGAAGAACCCCAGAATATGGGGGCATGGCAATATCTCAATAGCTTCTGGCGAGATGCGAGCATCGAGGTGATCTCTCGAAAAGTAAGTGCATCTCCTGCCACTGGCTACAAGAAGGTCCATGAGGATCAACAAGCAGCCATTGTCAAAGAGGCCTTCTCGCAGTAATGAAGTACCGCTCTACACGTGACGGTTGAGTTATCTATGATCAGCGACAGGAGATGTCAGTATCTAACGACTGACTAAGAACTTCTCAACACTAAGCCCCTCTGTAGTTAGGATGTGAGCATAGTAGACTCCATTAGGCATGCTTGAAGCATCGATTTTGAAGCTGTAACCCAGATCTGATTGATCTATTAGTCTCTGTCCAGTAGGGCTATAAATAGAGATGCGATCCATGCTGACCTCTGTCGATATCAGAAGCTGGTCACTAACTGGATTTGGACTCATCTGAAGACCTGCTGCGAGGTTAATTTCTACTGTAGATGTAGTTTCTAAGAAGGAGAATAACCACGGGACTCCTCTATTCAGTGCTGGTATGGCACATTGGGCATGGTCCAGAATTTCGCCTCCTGAGACATCTTCAGCGGATACATCTGGAGCTCCGTTTGCATTCATCACGCTATCTGCAATAATGCTATTCGTAAAGGGAACCTGGTCATCAGAAGGGCAATAGAGCATGAGTACGGGAGCTTGTGGAGTCCAATCATAGACATCACTCTCACGGAGAGTCACGTTAAAAGGATGATCTGGATTTGCCAAGAGAACCTCCTGCACAGAGTCCTTGAACATGAATCGTGGGGTTGACATGCCGTTCTCTTGTACAAGCTGTCCCACGAGAAACTGATTCAGAGCCCCAAGACCTTCACCAGTACGTACAAACTCTTCAATTGGTCCTAAGAAGGATGGCTTGTAGAGTTGATCTTCTGATTGATAAGTTTCAGGATTTACTTCTCTCAGAGCTCGAGCGCTGTACACCAAGAATGAGGGAAAGAGATAGTCGATCTCCTCGTCAAAACTAAGTCCTTGCATCACACCGGATAGACTGTATGGACCGCTCATGCTTAGATTGGCAGTCACATTGAGGTCTGCTGGTTTTTCTGTCTCGATGTATTGGTGAAGCGCCATTGCGGCATGACCTCCCTGAGAGTACCCCGTCACAAACAAGTCGTCAGTGTAGCCTGTCCCTTGTTCGTCTAACCATGTTCGGAGAGCGTAGATCATATCCACTGCCGCCGTGGCCTCCGTCTCGGCATGTACATATGGATGAAAGCCCCTCGAAGAACCCATGCCCAGATAATCTGGTGCCGCCACAGCAACTCCATTAGATCCAAACAACGCACCCAACTGATAGGCTGCCCCAAAATTTGATGGCACATCAGATCGTCCATCGGTGGTCCCATGCTGATAGCAAAGGATGGGTAATGGTTCATTTAGACCGTCGGGTATCATGAAAAGCCCAGAGGCCGTATCTAATCGCATATCTGTACCCGTGGTCGTATACTCGACGACGTAGAAGTCTACATCATAGGTGATATCGACGGTTACTCCAAGGGTCAGAGCGAGCAGTCTGGCAATCGGAGCTGTTAGAGTAGAGTTGAACTCTACACTCACGATGTCTTGAGACTGCATTTCATTGGTATGCAATCCGAGAAGGAGGAAGAACAGAAGCAAATGAGTTCTCATGATCTGATAGCTTGAGAGATTAATGGAGTCTTTTTATAACGATGGCGCTTGCACCACCGCCGCCATTGCAGAGGGTCGCTAAGCCGTTGGTCTGGTTGTGATGTCTGAGAGCATGGACGAGTGTGGTGATGATCCTTGCACCTGAGCAACCCAGAGGATGCCCCAGTGATACGGCTCCGCCGTGTACATTGATCTTAGACATATCGAGCTCACAAGACTGTGCGAATGCCATCGGAACAACTGCAAAGGCTTCATTCACTTCGTAAAGATCGATATCTGACATGGATAATCCTGCCCTTTTAGTAGCGATAGGTGCTGCCTTGGAAGGAGCTGTTGTGAACCATTCGGGCTCATGGGCAGCGTCTGCAAACGACATAATCTGAGCTAATGGAGTTACATCGTACTCTTTTACAGCTTTTTCACTCATGAGGATGATGGTCGCTGCTCCATCATTCAGAGTGCTTGCATTCGCCGCCGTTACCGTCCCCTCTTTGCTGAATGCAGGACGCAGCTTCGGAATTTTATCAAAGTTCACTTTGAGGTACTCTTCATCTGTAGACACTACGATATCATCGCCCTTGCGTTGTGGTACAAGTACTGCTGCGATCTCCTCTTGGAACGCGCCATCATCTGTTGCCTTGGCTGCTCTGTGATAAGATTGAACAGCATATGCATCCTGCTCCTCTCTCGAGAATCCATATTTGGCTGCTGTCAGATCTCCGCTATTTCCCATCGCCTGATGATTGTAGGCGTCGGTAAGTCCATCTTTCTGAAGACCATCGATCGTCTGTTGGTGACCATACTTGGTACCCCATCGCTGATGTGGTAGATAGAATGGGACATTACTCATGGATTCAACTCCTCCACAGACGACAACATCGTGCTGAGCGAGCATGATCGATTGTGCTCCGAACATCACAGCTTTCATACCTGAGGAGCAGACCTTGTTGATGGTAGTACATGGTACGTTATGGGAAATACCCGCTCCAATAGCAATTTGACGTGCAGGAGCCTGACCAAGATTGGCTTGGCACACATTACCATAGAAGACTTCATCCACTGATAAGGGACCTACATCCAGACTTTCTAAAGTGGATTTGACAGACTGTGCACCAAGTTCTGTAGCACTCAGTGATGAAAGGCTACCACCAAAACTTCCTAATGGAGTTCGCTTAGCTGCGACGATGTAAACTGGATTCATGGATGCTTTGATTGTTTAACCAATAATTACCAAAGGAAGATGTAGAATTCTTCGAGAAATCTCGTCTCCAATATGGTTTCTCTGCATGAGCCGTGCGGTGAAGCCTTTATTTTTGACATGACAAAATCATACTATATGTCCCGACGACTACTAACCCTACTTCTATCTCTCTCGCTTGCCATTCACATCGTGGACGCACAGTCTACAGAGGTCCGTGAGATGCTGCTGGAGGGGCAGCAACTCTATGATCAAGGTCGCTATGACGAGGCGGTACGAATGTGCAATAGAATCTTAGATATCGATCCATCATTCGGTCCTGCCATCCTACTGAGTGGCCAAACGAAATACGAGCTGGGAGCATTCAAGGGAACCAAGATGGATGCCATCAAGCATATCGAGGCGGTTGGTATAACAAAAGAGCTCATCCAAATGATGATCAAGACAGAGCATAAGTTAGACAACTTGATAGCGGCAGAGAACTATGCCTCTGTAGGACTGGAGATGGATCCGTACGACCCCGAGATTCATTATATGGCTGGTGAGATTGATTTTGATAGAGGAGAAAAGGGTGATGCATGTCGACATTATGCACAAGCAGCGTTGCTTGGCTATGCAAAAGCTAATCGGGAAGTAAGACGCATATGTGGAGGTATCTCAGACTGGATCGACACCACACCTCGTGAGGAGGAAGTATTGTCCTCATCTCAGACCTCAACGCCAAGCCCAACATCAGTACCACAAACTCCAGACCCTCAAAATAAACCTGCTGACCCAGCACCCCGTGCGGTCGATGATGAGGCGACAGATCCATTTGACATGATTGAAGATGAGCCCGGTAGTACCGAAGCTGTAGAACAGGATGCCTCGGAAGACCCGACGGATGTCTATGACGAGCAAACAGGAGAGGTGGAGCCCACGGATATCAACTTGGGTACAGATCCAGACGAGGTGTCAACTTCTCCTGCACCTCCAGAGGCTGTTGTCGAAGAAGATCTCGAGGCGTCGCAAGACTATACCATTGATGAAGGACTGGTCGTATCTATAACCAATGGCCTTGGTAATCGAAAACTGGATTACAAGCCGGCCATATTCATGTTGTCAGATCGAGACGGACTGGTCGTCATTGATATCTGTGTGAGTGCCAATGGTCGAGTTACGGATGCCGAATTTAATCGCGATCAATCGACGATCTTTCGAAGCTCACTGACATCACTGGCACTGCGGAAGGCCAAACAGTTCACCTTTAAGGCAGAACCAGGGGCCGACCAATGCGGTACATTGATTTATCGAATTAAGGTCTAAAGCCCCGCATGCAACTACCCGAGCATGATCTTTTCTTGCTGATCGATGCTTTCGTCATGGATCGCTCTGAGTAGCTTGGAGATGAAGTCGGTACTTAAGTCATTGTCCGTGCCCATCTTTTCGGCCTTCTCCAGGATCTCACCCCAACGCTTTGGTTGCAGGATCGTCATGTCATTGGCTTTTTTGTATTCGCCGATTTTCCTTGCGATACCCATGCGTTCGCCGAGGAGATTGATCAAGTCTTGATCGATCTGATTGATTTCTTGTCTAAGGAAGTTCAAACTGCCTTGCGATGACTTGTCATCTTCCATATTAGTGCGGAGTACGAGATCGGTAATCATCTGGTGCAAGACCTCTGGCGTGATCTGTTGCTTAGCATCTGACCAGGCATTGTCTGGATCTCTGTGCGTTTCGATCATGAGCCCATCGTAGTTGAGATCAACAGCCTTCTGAGAGACAGCTTTCAGCATGTGGCGGTTACCACAGATATGGCTTGGATCACAGATCATGGGCAGTTCTGGACGTTTAGTCATAAAATCGATGGCCATCTGCCACTCTGGACGATTCCGATAGACCTTCTCCGCGGTATTACTAAATCCTCGGTGGATGACACCGATATCCTTGATACCGACACGTTCGAACCTCTCGACTGCTCCCATCCATAGTGCGATATCGGGATTGATAGGGTTTTTGACGAGGATAGGAACCTCTACCCCACGTACAGCTTCGGCGATCTCCTGTACAGCAAATGGATTTACAGAGGTACGTGCGCCAATCCAGATGATGTCAATATCAAACTCCAAACAAGCTTCGACGTGCCCAGCCTTGGCACATTCTACCGTGACAGGCATGCCAGTTTCCATTTTCATCTGTCGCATCCAGGGCAATCCCTTGATGCCGATACCTTCGAATGTACCCGGTCGGGTCCTTGGCTTCCAGATACCAGCTCGGAGGATATCCGCCTTGCCAGATGCGGCGATGGCTCGGCACGTTTCGAATACTTGTTCTTCTGTTTCGGCGCTGCATGGTCCTGCGATGACAGTGGGATATTTGGTCTTGCGAAACCAGTTGCGACGTTCTGTAGGATTAGCGGTTAGTGTTTCCATAAGGTGGTGTGATTGGTTCGTTTAGCTCACTTTGACAATATTATGCTTCATGCCGTTGAGTACTCTCCTAATAGCATTGGAAGCTTCGATTTTATTCATGATTCCTTCTTGATCATCGTTAGCGATCATCTCGCGCATCTCAGCCAATTCGTTGATATATGAATCCAACGCAGTAAGCAGGTGATCTGCATTGTCCGCAAAGATCGATGCCCATGTTGCAGGATTACTTTTGGCCAGACGTACGGTGGAGGCGAACCCTGTACTCGCGAGATTAAAGATTTGTTTCTGGTCTTGCTCGATATCCAGCACTGTAGTACTAAGCGTGAAGGCACTTACATGCGACAGATGCGACACATAAGCCATGTGCTTATCGTGTTGCTTAGGATCCATATACATATGTTGAAGCCCGATGCTGGATAGCAGATCGATAGCGATCTCGAGGGCGTCCTCATCAGAAGCGTGCTCCTCGCAGATGATATTTTTCTTTTGTTCAAAAAGGGACTCGATCGCAGCCTTGGGCCCGCTGAATTCTGTACCCGCTAACGGATGACAGGCGACATAGCGTCCTCTCTTGGTATGACTTCTTACTTTCTGGCAGATGCTCTCCTTCGTCGACGCCACATCAATGACGACCGTAGACCATTTCATCAGGTCTAAAACCTCACGGATAATTTCTGCGGTATGTTTCACGGTGACAGCGACGATGACAAATTCACTCCATGATGCCAATTCAGCCAACTCCATGGACTCTTCTATAAGTCCATAGTCTACGGCCTGATCAGCATGAATAGGATTGATATCATAGCCCTTCACTTCATGCTCCCGTCCCCTGAGATCTCTTGCCAAAGACCCACCGATTAGACCTAAGCCGATGATTCCAACTCTCATACCTCAGCGATTGACTTTACAAATCTTGTCTCAAGACGCGAAAATGCTTCGCGATAAACCTCAATAGGACTGCATAGAGCGATTCTCAGATAGCGCTCCCCTCGATCTCCAAATATGAAACCAGGTGTGATGAAGGTCCGTGAGACATGCAACATTTCATCAACCCAGGATGGAACATCGGCGATATAGTCAGGTGCCTTAGCCCAGACAAACAAACCTGCACCATCCCTTTTGTAGGTACAATCCAGAAGATCAAAGATCTTGTAGACTTCATTTCGACGCTCGCGATAAATCGCGTTGATTTCTTCGAACCAATCATCATTCAGATCCAATGCCTTGGCAGCAGCCATCTGTACAGGTAGGTACATACCGCTATCCATATTGCTTTTGAATCGCATGATGGCATCGATGTAACCCTGAGATCCTAATACTGCTCCCACTCTCCATCCGGCCATGTTATAGGCCTTGCTTAGACTGCAGAGTTCTATACAACATTCCATTGACCCGGGCAGAGATAGCAGACTCAACGGTTGATCATTGAGAATGTAATTGTAAGGGTTATCGTGACAGATCAATATCTCGTTCTTACGAGCAAACTCTATGAGGTGACCGAAGAACTCTCTCGATGCCCGCGCGCCGGTTGGCATATTTGGATAGTTGATCCACATGATTTTTACTCGGGATAAATCGGTCTGAACCAAGGCATCAATATCGGGCAGCCATCCTCCTTCTTCACTCAATTCATAATATACAGGAGTGGCACCTGCTAACTCTGTGGTCACCCGATAACTTGGATACCCTGGATTAGGAATTAGGGCCTCATCCCCAGCCTCCAAGAACGTCATCGCGATATGCATGATACCTTCCTTAGACCCAATTAGAGGCAAAATTTCCTTATTAGCATCAATGTCCACTCCGAGATGACGATGGTAGTGGTTGGCGAATGCACTGCGTAGTTCTGGCAACCCTCGATAGGATTGATACTGATTAGCTCGTGGCAAAGTGGACGCACGAATCAGTTCATTCATCACCTCGGGTGGTGGTGCGAGGTCTGGACTACCGATCCCCATGTTGATGACTTGCTCTCCAGAGCGATTCATCTCGGCGATCTCCGCCAACTTAGTGGCGAAATAATATGGCTTGACCTCTCCCAGTCTACTTGACGTGCTGATGATCATAGATAGCGGCTTTGGTATAGACTCCCAGTTCCTCAAGTCCAGTTGTTAGCGATTTGAGTTGGTCGATGCAGTTCTCATACTGACTAATATGTTCGAACTCCAGATCAAGATGGAAATAGTAGTTATTGAGCTCTCCTGTTACTGGGAAGGATTGGAGTTTACTAAGGTTGATATTGTCGTCGCTGATCACTTGTAGGACCTTTAGCAGACTACCATGTTGATGTGGCACCCTTAGGTAGATAGAGGCTTTGTTGGCATTGCCGAGGGAGGCATACTGCGCTTCGCGACTGATAATGAAAAATCGAGTGTAGTTGGCCTTGGATGTTTCGATATCCGATGCTAAGATCTCTAACCCATATTCTTTGGCGGCTAACCGACTCGCTATGGCAGCAACCGCGGAGAGGCCTTGTTCGGCTACCCGCTGGGCTGATAGAGCGGTATCAGCAGACTCCACCACTCCAATGTGTTTGTGTTGATTCAAAAAGTCATAGCACTGATAGATAGCCATCGGATGTGATTCTACCGTGCGTATATCTTGGATCGTCTGGCCAGGGAGCCCAAGGAGTTGATGGCTCACTCTGAGATAGACTTCTCCACTTATCCAAAATTCATTTTCTCTGAGAATGCGATAGTTCTGTAGTATGCTACCTGCGATGCTGTTTTCGATAGCCATAACCGCATAGTTACAACCCTGGTCTTCACGTAATGTCTGTCCTAAGATCTCAAAGCTTCTCGCAGGAATGCACTCGATATGTCTGGCACCAAAATACTCACGGGCTGCTTCATGATGATAGCTGCCAGGATATCCTTGTATGACAATTCGAGTGTGTCGTCTCATAATGATCGTGCTCTAACAAAAAGAGGAGTCCCGCTATCTGCAGGACTCCTCTGTATATGGTGCAACTATCGCTCCTAATATTCAGGTCCTGCGCAGAGCACAGAAAAAGAAATAATAGAAGAATCGATAAGTGACATTTGCTTTCACGGGAATAAAACTATGCTCTGGAAATAGAATAAGCCAATGGAGCACAAAGAAATCTTTGTTGTACTACCAAATGTTGTCACAACAAAAACCTCTTTCTCCAAGACCCTACTGCAAGGGTTGACCTAAGAACTCGATTTTTGGGAATGGTCGCTTGGAATGTCGCCATGTTAGGAATGCAGCCAACAATGCCAAGATGATTAACAAGAGAAGATGTTTCCACCAATTGATTTGATACACCTTGATGGGTGTGTCAGCACCAGTGACCACTATTCCTGCCCAATAATAAGGATGCTGTTCATAGGATTCCGCTTTGTCGAGATAGGCCAACTTGGCTTGTTGCAGCGATATCGATTTTGTGTAGCCTTCTCGCAGATTAGCATAGGTTCCAGAGATGATGTGACTTGTCGCCCGATCATCTACGCTCCACAGCGTGTTCAATACGGATTTGGCTCCGGCATATAGAAAGCCACGAGCAAGGCTCTCTGCTCCTTCCCCTTTGATGATCTGTCCGATTCCAGTCTTACAAGCACTAAGGACCACCATTTGAGCCGATGTACTCATGGTATACAATTCGCCAAGGAGTAACCTATCCTGTAAGCTTGACCCACTGGATAGTGCGAGATAGGACTGTTCGCTTGCAGTTGAATTAGCGATCGCGTGCCCACTAAAATGAACAACGGCAGCATCAACAAGACTGCTGTCCAGAGCTGATTTAGTGCAATTGTTGCCTTCAACTAAGGCCACCGAAAATATTTCTTTGACAGAGGTTAACTCAGCATCTGTATAGGGGAGGGGAGGTAAGTCTGTAGCTGTAGTATACGCAGGTTTGAAATATTCGATTTGTCGCAGAGACTTCAGCTTTCCAGAGTTCTGAATGAGGAATGACCCCGAAGGTGTGGTATTCATCGCTGTGCTTCGCACCCAATACTCACCACCATCCGTGATCAATGCATCCATCGGAAGATCCGTCGTGACTTCATCGTGGATGATGATAGTATGTGATTTACCCAAGGTGAGATCCTGAACAAGTCCCTTATAGATTTGATAACCTAAGGTCTTGATCTTCTCAATTGGACTGTTTTGTTCCACGATCAGCGACCCAAACTCATTCGTAAGAGACGTCGTAGCCTCTACAGTGAGTAGTTGTTTCAGCATAGCAGTATCCGCTGTCACAACGATACCATACAGATGCTTTTGTCCAGATTGATATTGGATCAGCTGTTGCTTTTGATCCAGAGATTCGCGGATTCGACCGAGATCGACTAATTGGTATGCTGAAGAGCGCTGATTAGTGGCGAGCTGACGAGTGAGCTCTACTTTCTCTTGTTTGAGTTTCGCTCTAATCAGCCGTAGGCTATCGATCTTATCATGAGATGTCTCAAGGCCAAGCAGAGCATTCAGTTCTAAGATTTGTCGATCTAATTCCTTTTTTGCCGTTGAGCTGGTTCTATTTTGGTTCGCAAGGTTAGCAGCTAACAGTTCTAATCCTTTGATTTTCTCAGAGTATGTCCAATACGTTTCTATGTCCCCAAGGGAGTAGGCTATATCGATTCCTAATTTGTAATAGTCTGTTCCCTTTGAGCGGAGGCTTTGAACAGAAAAATCACTCAGCTGATCATCGACTTGAAATTGGAACATGTTGTCCAATTGGGTTATATTTCGTTTTGCTTCTTGTAAGGATTGTGCATTATGAATTAGAAATTGGTCGTAATTAGTAAGTGCATGATCATAGAGGTAGGTAATGTATAACGCTCTAATTTCGTCGCTTTCTAACCCTTGGTCTTCGAGAGTAGCTCTCGCTAAACCCAGGTAGTAGTATGCACTATCAAAGGCGGTAAGACCCCTATGTGAAGCCGCCAGATTAGAATATACTGATACCTCTAACTCGATTGGAATCTCTGCGCTCGCACTGGTTATGATGGACATGGCCTGCCGTCCAGACCTTAACCCATCCGTATACTTAGATGTGGAATTAGAGGCATAGGCGGCATTAGAATACATTAAGGAGAGGTAGGTGGAAGACCCATCAATGTTTTGCTCTGCCAACTTAGAAGCAGTCCTCCTGAACATTGGTAATGCCAGATTTTCATCTCCTGAATAGATGTGCAGAATCGCAGCTTGATTATCTAATTCAGAGGCATTTAGTATATCGAGATCCTCGATTTGATTCGCATATCGATAGGCACTGTCGAGGTAGGCCTTAGATCTTGTCATCTCATCGCGATTTCGAAGATTAGAATAAGATATGCTTCCTGCCAAGTAGAGATCCATGAGATCTCGGTCACTGATTGCATTTTTATAAGGCCCCTCTACAACACTCTCTATGATGTCTATGGACGTTTTATAATCTTCATTACGTTCGTAGATCTGAGCTGACTGAAGTGCGGCATAACCATATACAGTTTGGATACGTCCCTGAGGCTCTAATTGTAAGATGGCGTCATAGGCTTGGATTGCCTTATTGGGATCCAATAAGTAGTCATACGACTCTCCGAGGAAGGAGTACAGAAAGGCCTTTTGATACCCTTTATAGCTCGCCTCATCAAATAGTTGAACGCCTTTCTTCGCGTGTTCGATGACCTGGATATCTTCTCCCAGTAGTCGATGACGATAGGCGATCGCATAGTGGACCAGACCGAGGCTGTCGGGATAGGAGGAATACTTACGTTTTTTGAGGATGGCGTCAAGTGCTTCTATCTGGGCTGTCCGATCGTCACTTATCGCTTTGGCCTCTTTTATGTCTGTGTCAAATGACCCCTGACCTTGGGCGACAACGCTACTAATGAGCAAAAAGATCCAGATGTATGACCGTAGAATCACGTGACGAAGATAGCCACATGAGGATCATGTTAGAACCCGCTGCATCTGGTCGACATCATGGAATATTCATCTCGTTTTGGATGGACCCGAACTCCGTAACTCTCCAGTAATTCTGGAGCAGTGATAAGCTGTCGTGACTCCAAGATGAGTGCTGTAGTTAGGAATCCTGTCAGTCGAGGAGCTGCAAAACTGGTCCCTTGAATCTCACATTCCAGTCGATCTTGGAACCACTCAGGATATGGGATAATCTTCTCGAAGCCGCGAGCAGACTCTACAAACATGACATCTCGACGATTACTAAACTCGGTCAGAGGAAGATTAATAGGTTGCGCAATGCATGGCTCGACGAATGTACACAGCCCACCTACTTCAAAAACTCTTGGATTAGGGGGAGAAGTAAGTTCGGTGGATGGCTCACCGTCTTCGAACGTCGTGAAGTCTACCGCATAACCAGATGGAAAGTGTGAATCCGGTCTGAGCTCTCCACCAGCATTGCCAGCACTGCAGACGATCATGACTTCACTGTCTTTAGTAATCTCTTCGATCACGCGTTCTAAGTTTTGATCCGGGGTGTAAACCCCCCAACTACAGTTGATCACAGATGCCCCTTTGTTCTTCGCGTACTTGAGTCCACACAGGATATCATACATCGTCCCTTCGCCGCATTGGTTGAGCACCTTGACTGTGAGCAGACGTTGCTCAGGGATGAGTTCACCTTTTGTGAGTTGTTGCAATGCATGCTGATAGGCTAAGGAGACCATAGTACCATGACCGCGTTCATCATTGAGCTGATCATTGTTATCTACAAAGTTCCACCCTGCGGGGTCAGGCAACTTGTCCTGAAAACAACTGAACTGAGTCGAATCTGTGTCTTCGTAATAGAGCGAATTATCGGCCATGTACTCTGGGGTGATTCCGCTATCCAGGATGGCGACAGTTTTCACGTCGGTGGGTGCATCTCGATTGGCCTTGTCTAAGAGGCGAGTATTAAAGGCCTCGGTGAAAGGCGAATTGCTAAATGGAGTCTCCTGTAAGCTGAAAATATAGTTGAGAGCGAAAGCGCCACCTTCTTCTTTCACTCCTCCGCTGGATTTATTTAGCTGTACAACTCTGCCTTCGTCAAAAAACATGTTGTCATTCTCATAGAAGATGATGTTCTCCCCACACAGGCATCTTCTGAGGACACTGACACCAGGCAATTTGGGGTCGATCAAAAAATCCTTCAAGAGCTCGCTCATGATGATGGTCGTATCGTTAAATCGGATGACGTCATCCTGAGGATTCGTGAATACATCGAGATCTTCTGGGAAGGTTAGCACGATCTGATCAGCGATGTAGCGTAGTCCTTGTTCTGTTTTTGACTCATCAAAATCACTCTCGCATTCAGATAAGCAGGGCTTCTCACTCTCGATGCATGACCTCGAGCAGCCCTGATCATAAACCTCGAGGGTGGTTGATGCAGGAATTTCGAATGGATTATCGAAGTTGACTTCTGGAGCGTTGTAGGCGATGGTATCTCCTGCCGAGTGCGATAGTGATGACGAGATCCGTAATTCTGCTTGTCGATCCAAATTGCCAATCCAGTTTCCTGGACCCAGATTTTGGGTATACTCACAATTTGTGTACTGCGCAGGGCATAGACACCACGTGGTGGCACACAACACTGTGATAATCAGGGATTTGGTATTCATGTATAGCAGCATTCGTCTCGGGTTAAGTAAAGATAATCGCACTAAAGGACACCGCGGGGGAACCACGATGTCCTTCATGGGATCATACGATTAGAGATGGCTGATGGTGTGCTGTGAAAGGAAGCTACTATGCCACCGCAAGCATGGGCTGTTCGATTCGCATAAGTCCGATTTCGAAGGCGCGTCGGATCAAGCCGG